>CAYWBD010000404.1:0-2239 GCA_964456315.1 uncultured Thermoflexus sp. | reverse complement strand
GCACGCCCGGCTACGCCGCCTGGACCTGGCACTGCCAGAGCGACGTCCGCGCCGGCCACCGCAGTCCGGACTGCCACGCCTCCTGTGGCGACAGTCGCGGGGCAGGGCCTTGTGCCTGGCGGGGTAGTCATACCTGGCGCTGGTCGCGGGTCTATGAGCGCCAAGATCGACGGCAAAGACTGGTCGTCCGACGGGGTTATCTTTTCTACCTACCTCGGCAATGTGCTGGGAGTCAGCGGCGGAGACCGCACCCAGCCCACCCGCGCCATAGCCTTCTCTGTCCAGATCACCCAGCCAGGCGAGGTCCAGATCAACCAGACCCTCGGCACGGCCAACGCTGTCATCAGCGTCGGCAGCGAAATATGGCAGGCGTCCGTGTTGGGAGGGACCGGCACAATCAAGGTCACGAGCCTGACCTCGACTGGCGCCACCGGCACGTTCTCGTTTGAGGCCGTGGCAGCGCCCAACAGCGGCAACAGTGGCACGAAGGACGTCACCGACGGCAAGTTCGAGGTCACGTTCACCACCACCGCGGCCATGCTCACGCCCGCGCCCGCCCGCGCCGCCGGGCCGTCCCCGACGGCGGCTGTACAACCCGCAGGCACTTGCGCGGGCGCGGTGACCGGGACGGCCAATGGGGGGCCCTGGTGCGGCTCGGGCTTCGTCAGGGCCTCGCACAGTAACGGGTTCTTCAGTCTGGCCGCGTTCGACGCCACGGCTGGCGCCATAACGTTCGGGCTGGGGCAGGTCACAGGGCCAGGCACATACTCGGTGACCTACCTGAACCCCAACGGGAGTTCGGTCATCGTGGCAACCCCGCTGGGGCAGGGCTGGAACACGTTCCTCCCCGGGGGCACAGGCACGGTCACGATTGACGTCCTCACTGCGACACGCGCCGCTGGCACGTTCTCGTTCGAGGCCGTGGGTGCGACCGGGGGCGCTTCCGGCAAGTTCGTCCTCACCGACGGCAAGTTCGACGTGGCGTTGGCGGTTAGCCCGGGCGCGGCCACAGCCACGCCGTCCGCTCAGCCAACCACGGCGCCGCCGCTGCGTGGGGCGAATACGGCCATTCCCGCATCGGCCGGGTCTCGCGCACCGGCCGCGACAGTCGGGGTGTGCAACGGCGCGGTGACGGCGAAGGTCAACGGTGCACCATGGTGCGGCGCGATCAGTGTGCTGGCCTCGCACAGGAACAATGCCTTCAGCCTCACAGCTTTTGACGCCGCGGCCGTCGGTCTCACGTTCCAGGTTGTTCAGGTGACGGCGCCGGGCACGTACTCGGTGGCCTACCTGAATGGAACCATCTCCTCGGCCATGGCCGGCAACTCGAGCGGCCAGAGCTGGAACACGCTCCTGCCCGGCGGCACGGGCACAGTCATCATCGAGACGCTCACGACGACGCGCGCCACGGGCACGTTCTCGTTCGAGGCGGCGGCGGCTTCAGGCGGGGCCACCGGGAAGCTCACCGTCACCGACGGCAAGTTTGATGTGGCGCTGCAGGTTGCTGCTTCGAAGTAACCGGCCGCTACCGCCTCACAACGAACCCCCGGTCGCCGTCGTCCGGGCCGCGCGACCAGTCAACGTCCACCGACTCCACCCGTGCGCCTGGCGGCCCGGTCTTCAGTGCGTCCGAAAGCACTGCCAATTGCCCGGCCGGTCCGCGCGCGGTTAGTTCAACGCTGCCGTCGCGGTTGTTCCGCACCCAGCCCTCGAGTCCTAACAGCCCGGCCCGGTCCGCGACAAATGCGCGGAAGCGCACGCCCTGGACCCGCCCGCGCACAGTCGCGCTGAACGACGCGGTGGCGCTGTCGGGCGGTGGCAGGCCGTCTGGCCGCGCCGTTGTGGCCGCCGAGAGTGACTGTGGACTTGGAAGCATTCCGGCAGCGCCAGGCGTTGGCAACGGGGCAGGGTCATGCGCCCGTGCTGCCGCGGTCGTGCGGCGCGCCCCTCGCGGCTTGCCCGCGGCGGGACCCTCCTCCTTCTCGTACCACTTGAAGAACAACACAGTGATCGCACCAAGGAACACCAGGTTGCCCGGCACCCACATGAGAAGGCCGGCGATGACCTGGTCCTCGGAGTCCGGCACGCCCCAGAGGTCCGGGGTGCGTGCGTAGTGCGGGTACAGCACATGGCCCGACAGCGTGATGATCGCCGCCAGCAGCGCCTTCGGCGTGACCGCCATCAGGAGGTACAACAGCCGCTGAGGGTATGAGAGCTCGCTGCGGAGGGGCGCAGGGCC
>CAYWBD010000403.1:0-8353 GCA_964456315.1 uncultured Thermoflexus sp. | reverse complement strand
GCCAGGCGCCACCGCAGCGGCCCATGTGGTGAAGCGCGTGCCGTATACCACCGATGCCGGTGGCGCCTACCCGCAGTGGAGCTACACGATCGAGAACGGCACGGAGTGGAGCCCCGCCAACACGGTGCGCCTGACAGTTGCTTTCAACGACGGCTGTCCCGGTGCGTGCCTGAAACCTGCCGGCACCTACTACGTGCGTGTCATCACGCCCAACGCCGTCACGGCCGAGCACTACTTCTCCCAGTGAAACCGCGCAATCTCCAGACTGGTGCGTCAGGGCGAACGGGGCCCGGGGAGGGCGCAGCAAGCCGCGCCCCTACCGATGGCGCACCAAGCAGCGCCCCTACCGGAGGGGCCGGGCGATGAGCGCTGTAATCACAGGGACTATCGGCCTCGGGGTCACGATCATGACCTGCTTCGCGGTCCTGGGCGGCGTGATGGACACCCGTTCCGACCAGGCGCTCGCCGCCGCCGGGTCTGCCGCAGCCCGGCTGAACATGGCCTACTCGGACGTACGGGCGGTCTCGGCGTCCGAGACCGGGTTCGCGCTCTACAGCGAGGTGGACGTCACGCTTACCAACGCCGGCAAGCTCTCTTACGCTACGTTCGACGACTGGGACGTGGTGGTGACCTATGTCGGCGTCGGCGGGACGACCGTCAAACGCTACGTGCCGTACTCGGCGGTCGCTGCTGACAACACGTGGCGGGTCCAGCAGCTCTACCTCGACTCCGCCGGGCCCACTGTCGAGTCCTTCCAACCAGGGGTGCTGAACCCGCTGGAGGAAGTGCTGGTGCGCCTGCGGCTGGCGCCGGTCGTTCTAAACGGCACCACAGGCGAAGTCACGGTGACGCCCCCGGCGGGTCAACCCGCCTACGCCCAGTTCAGCGGCTGATATGCGTCACACCCAAAGCACATCTGCTTCCAGCGGCACGGAGGGCGACCGTTGGCGAACCTGATTATGGCGCTGGTCGCGGTAGCGGTGATCCTTGGGGCCGCCCGCGCCTTCGCAGAAAGCTCGCTGGGCCCCCAGGGCACGATCTCCGACTCTTTCAAAGTCATGGAGCAGCGCACCGGGGACGCAGCGCGGACGGAGATGGGGTCTGTGTCAGTGGCCGTCGACGGCGCGGGGACACAGGTGGACTGGCGGGTCCGCAACGCCGGCCAGACCAAGCTGCGGGACTTCCCAAAGTGGGACCTGGTCATCCGCTACCACGGCCCGACGACGGCGGACCTCAAGGCACAGCGGTTGACTTACACCACCGCGGGCGTTCCGGCGGCCGGGCAGTGGACGGTATCGAGCATCTACCTGGGCGCAGGCGCGCCGGCAGAAGTCTACGAGCCAGGGATAGTCAACCCGGCAGAAGAGTTCAACATCCGCGCGGTGGTCAACACGGCGATCGCGGTAGCGTCCAGCGACTCGGTCACCGCATCGGCGCCCAACGGGGTAGCGATTTCGGTGGGTTTCACCAGGTAGTACCGGGCCCGCGGGCCCGTCCGGCCAGGGGGAATGAAATTGGCAGGAGCTGAAAGCGAATCACTGGCAGTAATCGCCACTGGCCAGCCGGACCTCGACAAGAAGCTGGGTGGGGGCATCCCGCTGGGGTCTCTGACGCTGCTGGAGGGCCAGTCTGACTCCGGCAAGTCAGTCATGGCACAGCAGCTCATCTGGGGCTCCTTGCAAGGGGGCCTGACCGCGTTGCTCTTCACGTCTGAGAACACGATCAAGAGCTTCATCCGGCAGATGATCAGCCTGAACCTGGACATCATGCCGTTCCTGCTGCTTGGCCGGCTCCGCATCTACCCGATATCGATGGGCAAGCAGGGCCTGACACCCGACGACGTGTTCAAGCTGATCGTGAAGACGGTCCACAACGGCGCAAGGGTGGACCTGGTCGTCGTTGACTCGCTCACCACGTTCGTCACGCGCAGCTCCTGGGAGGGCACGGTGGCGTTCTTCGAGCAGTCGCAGTCGCTGTGCGCTGAGTCCCGGACCATGGTGATCGTCGCCAGCACGTACGCCTTTGATGACACGACGCTGGCCCGGCTCCGCTCAATGTGCGACGCCCACTTCACCCTCCGGACGGAAGAGGTCGGGGAGCAGATCGTCAAGATCCTTGAGGTGGCGAAGGTGCGGGGCGCCTCCAAGAGCACGGGCAACATCATCACGTTTGACGTGGAGCCGGGCATCGGCATCAAGGTCATCCCGATCTCGAAGGCCTCGGCGTAGCGACTGCCCCAGGGGCTCAAGCGGGCCGGGAGCGTTGCTGCCCGTGGACTGTTGGGACCAGGGCTCCGCGAGCGCGGGGCTCTGGTCAGTTACTGAAGGCGGATTATGTCTGACCTGGGCCTCCCATATAAGCCGTCGCTGGTGCATGAGAAGTGCGCCGAGCCGGCCACGTGCACGTTCTTCGGCGCCTTCCCGAAGGACCTGCAGGAGGTCGCCCTCAAAAACGTCTTCCTGATGAAGTACCTGCACAAGGTGCCAGTCACCGAGGCCGGAATCCCGCAGTGGAGGGCCAAGCTGGGCCGCGCCGAGGGCGATAGCGAAAAACCCAACTTCATCTACCCGGCCAAGGCTGGCGGGATTTTCCTGCACGTGACCGGAGACCCGGAGGGCGGCCGTGACTGGTACATCGCCGTCGAGCCTTCGCTGGAGCACCCCAGCTACCGGGACATCATGACCGATGTCGAGGACGCACTCCTGGACTACACAGACGTGCTGGAGGCCGCAGAGTCCGAGGAGGGCCTGGCGGCCGCGCTCGACTGGGCGCTGGACAAGGTGTTCGGACGGGAGCGCAAGGACGACATCCAGGGCACGATCATCGAGAAGGACGCCGAGGCCGAAGAAAGAGCGGCAGCCAAGAAGAAGACGGCTGACAACAAGGCCGCCGCCGCCACCGGAACCCCTGCGCCCGCTGCTCCTGCAGCCGCGGCCGCTGTGGCCGTGGCCGCACCCCCTGATGCCGCCGACCCGGCCGCAGGCGACACGCCGGCTGAGGCCGAGGCCGTCAAGGAAAAGCCAAAGAAGGGTCCGGCCAGGAAGAAGATGAACGTCCCCGGCGGCGGCGGGTTCCTCTCAAAGTTCTCCGGTGGCGGCGGCCGCGGCAAGGCCGTGAACCTGGCGACGAAGTGGAAGCTAGATGCGGCGGACGTAGACGGGATCAAGTACTCGATCATCAAGGAAAAGGTGGGGGTCGGCGTCCTGCAGCCCCTGATCAACGACAACTACATAGAGGACATCAGCTGTAGCGGCCTCGGCAACATCTTCATCGAGCACAAGATCTTCAAGAGCCTCCGCACCAGCTTCGGCTACAAGAACCACGAGGAGCTCGACGAGCACGTCCTGCGCCTCTCGGAGCGCATCAAGAAGCCGGTGACGTTCCGGCAGCCCGTGGTGGACGCCTCCCTGCCGGACGGCTCACGTATCAACATCGTCTACGGCCAGGACGTCTCCCGCCGCGGCACCAACTACACCATCCGTAAGTTCGCAGACGACCCTATCTCCGTGCTGCAACTGGCCAAATGGGGCTCGCTGAACTGGGAGATGGCGGCGTACCTGTCCATCGTCATCGAGGACGGGATGAACTTGTTCGTCTCGGGCGAAACAGCGTCCGGCAAGACCACGCTCATGAACGCCATCACGACGTTCATTGCGCCCAACGCCAAGATCGTGTCAATCGAGGACACGGCTGAGGTCAAGGTCCCGCACCTGAACTGGATCTCCGAGGTCACCCGCAAGCCCAAGCCCGGAGAGACAGACTCCGGCGTGGGCATGTTTGACCTCCTCAAAGCGGCCCTGCGTCAGCGCCCAAACGAAATCATCATCGGTGAGATACGTGGTGAGGAGGGCCTGGTGGCGTTCCAGGCCATGCAGACCGGCCACCCGGTCATGGCCACCTTCCACGCCGCATCAATCCAAAAGCTCATCCAGCGTCTGGTCGGCTCGCCGATCAACGTGCCCAAGAATTACGTCGACAACCTGAACGTGGTGGTCATCCAGATCGCGGTGCGTCTGCCTTCTGGCAAGATCGGCCGCCGCGCAGTGTCGGTTAACGAGATCGTGTCCTATGACTCGCAGTCTGACTCGTTCTCGTTCGTCGAGGTGTTCAAGTGGGACCCGGTGACAGACACGTTTGAGTTCACCGGCTTCAACAACTCCTACATGTTGGAACAGAAAGTCGCGGTAGCCCGCGGCTACCCGCCGGCCAGACGACGCCAGATCTACAACCTGGTCAAGCGCCGCGCCCGCATCCTGGAAAAGCTTGCTGACTCGGGCGTGCTCGACTACTACGACGTCTACAAGGTCATCTCCAAGGCCATCCGGGAAGGGGTGTTCTAGATGGTCAGCGGAGTGTTAGGGAAGATCGGGCTCGGGAAGGCGGCCGGGGCTGAGGTTGACGTCAGCACCGAGGGCACATCGTCGCTGGGGCGCGTGGACCGCAAGCAGCTCTTCACCGACCTGTTCACGCACATCTCTTATATGGCGTCGCTTGCCACGGCGAAGGCGTCCCGCGACGTGATGTTCACACGGGCCGCCTCTCTCAACTTGACCTCTACGCCTTACTTCGTTGAGATCAACACGCTGGTGCACCGGCTGAAGTACGACTACGCCGAGGCCTGCCGCGCCGTGGCGGACCGCACCAAGGAGCCTGAGGTCTCAGCGCTGCTCTTGCGCATGTCCGGGTCGCTCTCCTCCGGTGAGGACGAGGGCGAGTTCCTGGTCCGCGAGGCCGCCGTGATGGCCGAGCTGTTCGAGGCGCAGTACGAGCGAGATATCGAGTCCATGCGCAAGTGGACGGACGCCTACTCCGCCCTGCTCGTGTCCGCAGGCCTGATCGTCGTGGTCTCGATCATCTCGATGATGATCTGGACGCTCGGGCCCGGCATGATCCTCATGACCGCCGGCCTCACGATCATCGTCACCGCGGTGGGCACGTGGATCATCCACGCCTCGGCGCCCCGGGAGCAGTTCACGAGGAAGTCGGGGCTGTCCTCACCGGACCAGCTCAAGGCGGCGTTCCTGCTGAAGACCATCGCGCCGGTGGGCCTGATCGTCGGCGTGGCGCTGTGGCTCCTGACGAAGCAGTTCGGGCTGGGTATGGTGGCCGTCGGCATCGGGCTGCTGCCCGCCGGCTGGTATATGTCACGCGATGCCAAGAAAATGGCGCGGCTGGACACCGACATCTCGTCCGCGTTCCGCATGCTCGGGGGCGTCACGGCGGCCATCGGCACGACCGTGCGGGACTCGCTGAGCAAGATCGACCGCCGCTCCCTGGGCAAGCTTGAGCCCTACTTCCGGCGCCTGGAAGTGCGGATGAGCGCATCCATCAGCCCTGACAAGTGCTGGCGGAGGTTCACCGAGGAGACCGGTAGCGAGCTCATTGAGCGGTCGACAAGCATCTTCTGGGACGCCTTGACCATGGGCGGCGAGCCCGGCCAGACCGGGCGCAACGCAGCGTTCTTCGCGGCGCGCATCTCGCTGCTCCGCGCCAAGCGCAACCTGGTCTCTCAGACGTTCGGATACCTGGTCATGCCGCTGCACGCGGCCATGGTCGGCCTGCTCGTGTTCATCGTCAACGTGATGGGCCTGTTCGCCAGCAGCCTGGGCGCCTCCGCGCCGGAGCTACCGGCTGACAGCTCGTCCGCGCTGGCTGTCGCGGACGTCGCCGGGTTCAACACGTTCGCTGACTTGAACTTCTCGTTCCTGAACGCGCTTGTGACGGTCATTGTGATTGCTTTCACATTCGCGAATTCCGTAGCTCCTTGGGGCGCGACTGGGGGCCACCGCATACGCGGCGTGTTCCTTTTGGGTCAAATGATGATAGTGGCGGGCCTCATGATGGCCCTCATACCGCCTGCCGCGAACGCTATCTTCGAAACGATCACAGCGCCCGCGAAGTAGGGCGCGCACCGGCGACCGGCGCAAGCCGAGCCGCCCGGGAGGACAAGGACTATGAGCCACAGTCAGACCGCGACCGGGGCCGGGACCACAGCCCTGGGGCCCGAGAAAGAGAAGAAGGGCGGCGCGGACGCGGCCGACCTCCTAGACGACATCTTCGCGGACGAGTCCGCAGAGGATAACCCCCTGAAGGCGTTCGCGGACCTCGAACAACTGTCCGCGATCGAAGTGGCGGCTGAGACTGAGTCCGTCTTGCAAGAGCTGCGGATCCAGCAGGGAGACGGATGAAGAAAGCGCTGGCCAGCAACCCCGTCCGCTCGCGCGCCAGACCACGGGCGCGGCGGGAGCCCGTCGCGCGCGGTCGCGCCGGCTGGCCGCCGATCGTGGCCTGGAACGTCGTGGAAGGCATCCCGCAGGCCGTGGCGCTGCTGGACACGCGCAGGCGCGTCGTGATGCATAACAGCAGGTTCGAGCAACTGTTCGGCCCCTCCGGCCGTGACGGCGCCCTGTCAGCCAGGTTTGACCCGCCGGGGCTGGCAGCCCTGATCAAGGGCGTCGCGAATACAGGTGAGCCGGTGCGCGACGTCGCTCTCGAAGCTCCACGCCCGGGCCGGAGCAACGCCGTCTACGGTGTTTCTGCCTCCCGTGTCACCGCTAACGGGGCCACGAGGCTGCTACTCATCATCGATGACATTACGGACCGGCACGACCAGCACGCCCGCATGATCGCCAGCAGCCGCCTGGTCTCGGTCGGCGAGATGGCCGCAGGCGCCGCGCACGAGCTCAACAACCCGCTCACCGCCATCCTGGGCTTCTCCCAGCTGGCCGTGCGGCAGGACATCGACGGTGTCCTGCGCCGGGACCTGGAGGCGATTTCCACCGAGGCCGAGCGGGCAGGGCGCATCGTCGACAACCTGCTGTCATTTGCGCGCAGCCACAACTCCGGGGACCGCGTTTTTGACGCTGCGGCATCCATCCGGAAGATCCTTGACCTGCGCGAGTACGAGTGCCGCGTCAACAACATCGAGGTCGTCACGTACCTGGACCCGGGCACACCCAAGACGATCGCGGACGTGCACAAGATGGAGCAGGTGATCCTGAACCTCCTGTCCAACGCGGTACAGGCGATCGCCGAGGGCCCGGGCCGCGGCACGGTCACGGTGGGCCTGGTCGCCGTGGACGGCCGTATCCGCATCAGCGTGACCGACGACGGCCCGGGCATCCCGCCCGACGTCCTGCCGCACATCTTCGAGCCGTTCTTCACCACCAAGCCCATCGGCAAGGGCACGGGCCTGGGCCTGTCCATCTGCCGGACCATCCTGAAAGAACAGGGCGGAGACATCCGGGTAGAGAGCCGGCCACGTCGCGGCACGACGTTTGTGGTCGAGCTCCCAATCGTCGCTGTAGTTGAGCTGGCGCCCGAGCGCGCCCAGGCCCCGGCCCCTGCGCCGCGGCCAGCCAGCTACACCATGCTCCGCGTCCTGGCCGTGGACGACGAGCCAAAGGTCCTGGAACTCATGGCCCGCGCCCTGGGCGGCCTGGGGCACCACGTGGACGTCTCCCGGGACGGCGCAGAGGCGCTGCGCATGGTGCATCTGACCGAGTACGACGCCATCCTGCTCGACATGCGCATGCCTGGGCTGGGCGGGCCCGAGGTCTACCGCTGCATCAAGGGGCTGAGGCCGGACCTCGTCGAGCGGGTCCTGTTCATCACCGGCGACACCGTGACCCCGGACACACGGTCCTTCGTAGAAAGCATCGGCGCAGAAGTGCTCCAGAAGCCGTTCAGCCTGGACGAGCTGCGCCGGCGCATGGAAAGACTGGCGGCTGACAAGGACGCCCGGCTCGCCGCCGCAGAGAGGGCCCGCCGGCCAGACCTTTCGGTGGGCCTGACAAGGATGCCAAAGTACGAGAAGCCACTGGCGGAAAGGCGATAGACAATGCTGGAAACCAACCCGGACCGCGCCGCGACAGGCGTCACCAAGGTAGCCGCATGGCCCGCGCGTGCCCATTCTGAGGACGTGGACGCCCCGTTGCCGACGCCGCGGGACCCCTCCGTGCCGGTCAAGGTGTTCCTCATCGACGACCACCAGGTCGTCCGTGAGGGGACGCGACGCCTGCTGGAGCTGGACGCCAAGGCCGCCGTGGTAGGCGAGGCCGGAAGCGGCGAAGAGGCGCTCGACCACCCGACGCTCGGCCTCGCCGAGGTCGTCCTCTGCGACATCATGCTGCCTGGCATGGACGGCGTGGAGACCACAAAGGCCCTCGTCGCCAAGTACCCGCACCTCAGAGTCGTCATCCTGAGCAGCTTCGGGGACAACTACCTGGGCCCGGCCCTTGAAGGCGGCGCCGCGGGCTACGTCTTGAAGCGCGCCACCAAGGACGAGCTGCTGCGTGCTGTGCGTGAGGCCGCCAATGGCGGGTCACCGCTGTCGCCGGCCCTCAACGCCCTG
>CAYWBD010000402.1:0-4396 GCA_964456315.1 uncultured Thermoflexus sp. | reverse complement strand
CGATCGTGCTCCACTGCCTGCCGGCGCACCCCGGCGAGGAGATCTCCGCGGACATGCTCGGGCACCCGTCGTCGATCGCCTTCGGCCAGGCTGAGAACCGCCTGTGGGCGCAGGCCGGCCTGCTGGACGTCATGATGGGCGGGCGTTAATCTCCCGGGTGCCGCGGGCCGATGGGGCGACTCCATGCCTGTCATCCTGAAGGCCGGAGGCCCGAAGCATCCCGTGGGGCAGTCCTGGCCTGCAAACGCCCCAAACGGAGCTAGATTCTTCACTGCGTGCTCCGCACCTCGTTCAGAATGACATGATGGGCGACGCGACCATAGGCCGGACGTACGCCGGGCCTTAGGGTCACCCGCCCGCCGGCCTGTCGCCTCCGGCCCGTCCCGATACCTCAGGTACAACAATGCCCCTCCCGTTAATCGCCATAGTGGGCCGGCCGAACGTCGGCAAGTCCACGCTGTTCAACCGGCTCGCCGGCCGGCGCATCGCGATCGTGAGCGACGTGCCTGGCACAACGCGCGACCGAGTCTCTGTTGACGCCACATGGCGGGACAGGCGTTTCATCGTCGTCGATACCGGCGGCTTCGTTGACAGCCCAAGCGGCAGCGCCGAGGGCACGCCGGCGGTGCTGTGGGAGCACGTCCAGGCACAGGCCCAGCGCGCTCTAGACCTGGCGGACGGCGTGGTCCTGGTCGTTGACGCAGTGACGGGCCTGGTCCCGCCTGACACAGACGCCGCGGACCTCGTGCGCCGCTCAGGCAAACCCTGGGTGGTCGCGGTGAACAAGGCAGACAACCCGGCCCGCGCCCAGGCCGTGCACGATTTTCACCGCCTCGGGGGAGGCCCGCCACTGCCCGTGAGCGCCTACCACGGCGAGGGTATCGACGACCTCCTGGCTGCGCTAATGGACCGCGTGCCGCGGCGGGAAGAAGAGGCCGATGACCTGGTCACGCCGCGCGTGGCGATCGTGGGTCGGCCTAACGTCGGCAAGTCGGCCCTCTACAACGCTATCGTGGGAGAGGAACGGTCCATCGTCAGCCCGATGCCGGGCACGACCCGCGACCCCATCGACACGCGTGTCCGCTACGGGGACCGGGACATCACGTTCATCGACACCGCCGGCCTGCGGCGTCCCGGCAAGTCGTCGCAGGGGCTGGAGAAGTTCAGCGCGCTGCGTACGCTGCAGTCCATTGAGCGGTGCCACGTGGCGGTGGTGCTGCTGGACGGCTCAGAGTTTGTTACCGAACACGACGCTCACGTCGCCGGCTACGTGGACCAGGCCGGGCGTGCTGCGGTGATAGTGGTCAACAAGTGGGACCTGGCCCGCAAGGCCGACGTCAGCCAGACATCGGCCATCGAGCAGGTGCGGGACCGTTTCAAGTTCCTGCCCGTCGCCCCGGTCCTGTTCACCACGGCGATCACGGGCTACGGCGTAGAACAGGTGATGTCGACGGTCTTCCAGGTCTATGACGAGTTCACGAGCACCCTGCCGCAGGAAGAACTGAACAAGGCGCTGGCCGCCGCGGTGTCCGCCCGCCCTCCGCCTCCGAAGGGCGTAAAGAGGGTGCGGATCACCGGCATCAGACAAGTACGCACTGCCCCGCCGACGCTGGCGCTCGCCACAAATGCACCAGAACTTATACACTTCTCGTACCGCCGGTACCTGCAGAACCGGTTCCGCGAGACGTTCGGGTTCACAGGGTCGCCGTTGCGACTGGAGTTCACCTCAGAACAGGCATGAATGACGCCGCCGCCTGGGCAAT
This sequence comes from uncultured Thermoflexus sp., assembly GCA_964456315.1. GTDB lineage: Bacteria > Chloroflexota > Dehalococcoidia > Lucifugimonadales > Lucifugimonadaceae > SHXW01. The sequence continues at coordinate 2,633 of CAYWBD010000402.1, read as the reverse complement.
AGCCCTGCCTGCCGCGTACCTGATCGGCTCTGTGCCGACCGGGGTGCTGCTTGGCCGCCTGGTGCGCGGGGTTGACGTCCGCAAGTACGGCAGCGGCAACACCGGCGCGACCAACGTGTGGCGCACGCTGGGACCCATCGCCGCCGTAGGGGTGCTGGCCCTCGACTGGGGCAAGGGCGCTGCGGCGGTGTTCATCGCCCGGGCCGTCTCAGATTCGCCTGTGCTCACGGCCGCTGCGGCACTGGCAGCCCTGTCTGGCCACGTCTGGCCCGTGTTCTCGAAGTTCCAGGGCGGCAAAGGCGTCGCTGCGGGGCTGGGCGGGCTGACAATCATTTCCCCTCTGGCCGCGGCGGTCACTCTGCTTGGCCTGGCGGTCGCGGTTGCCACGAGGTATGTCTCTCTCGGCTCGATGGTAGGGACTGCGACGGGCCTGATCGCGCTGGTTGTGCTTGTCGCGGCAGGCCGGCTGGACGAGGCCTACCTGATCTTCGCCGTCGCCGGGTTCCTGATCATCGAGCTGCGCCACCGTGCCAACCTGGTGCGGCTGTTCAAGGGCACTGAGAACCGGCTGCGGGCCACGGCGCGCCCCAGGCGGGCAACGACCCGCCAGGTCTGATCAGGGCGGCGACGTGCTGTTCCCGGCAATCGACCCAGACCGTGCTGTGGCATGCCGCAAACGAGGGTTCACCCTGAACGTGGCGACGGGCTGGCGTGAAGCCCGACGACGCAGTTCCCCCATGCCCACCCCGGCCGCCGCGGCCAGTAACCTGATCCCATGAACACTGTCGGCATTGTCGGCACCACTGCCTGGGGGATCACGCTTGCCGTCGTGCTCGCCCGGCAGCGCCGGCGCGCCGTCGTGCTGGCCCGGACTCCTGATGAGGCGGCGGCGCTGTCTGAGGCCGGCGAAAGCCCTCGGCTCCCGGGCGTCCGGTTCCCCGACGGCCTGACCGTCTCGTCAAGCCCGGGCGAGGCGCTAAGCGGAGCGGACCTGGTCATCATCGCCGTCCCCTCGGTCACGATGCGGGCCAACTGCCGCGCCGTGGCAAGCGCCGTCCCGGCCGGGACGCTCATAGTCTCGGCCACCAAGGGCATCGACATTGTGACCGGGAAGCGCATGTCCCAGGTAGTCGCAGAAGAGGTCCCGCGGGTGGCGAGGGGGCGCATCGGGACGCTGTCTGGCCCAAACCTGGCGCCAGAGATAGCGGCGGGCAGGCTCGCATCGGCGACCGTGGCCTTCACCGACCCCGCGGCGTCAGTCGCGGCGCAGGGCATCTTGAACTCAGAGGTCTTCCGCGTCTATCGCTCCGATGACCTGACCGGGGTAGAGCTCGGCGGCACGCTAAAGAACATCATCGCCATCGGCGCCGGGATAATCGACGGATTCTCACTCGGCGATAACGCCAAGGCCGCTTATGTCACACGGGGACTCCACGAGATGACCCGGCTAGGGGTAGCGATGGGCGCACGCGCCGAGACTTTCGCGGGCCTGAGCGGCATGGGGGACCTCGTGGCGACTTGCTACTCTGGCCTGAGCCGTAACCGAAGGGTCGGCCAGGGGCTGGCCAGGGGCGGCACATTGGACGAAGTGCTGGCGGAACTGCGGCAGACCGCAGAGGGCGTGCCTGCGACCCAGGCCGCGGCGCGCCTGGCTGTCCAGATGGGCGTCGAGATGCCGATCACCGAAATGACGCGGCGGGTGCTTTTCGAGGGCCTGTCTGCGAAGCGGGCCGTAGAGGAGCTCATGCGCCGCGCCCCCCAGCCAGAGGTGCGGTTCTAAGTGACGACCTCAGGTTTACTGGCGTCCGTCCGGCAGCAGCGCTCCTTAGCGGGAACGGGTCAGGCGTGATGCCCGGCCAGTGCAGCGGCGCGCTTTCGGACTCACCGTCACCCGGCCCCTGCAATCTCATCGACACGACAGCCCGGCTGGCACCGACGGGCGCCGGCGCTGACGCGTGATGCCGCCTCAACGCATGCCTCAACTGCAGCAACTCAAGGCAGGCAAGCTGCCCGCACCGCTGCTCGCCGAGCTTCTCTCTCGTTTGCAGCGGCGCGACCCCCGCGTCCTGGTCGGGCCGGGTGTCGGGCAGGACGCCGCGCTGATCTCGTTCGGCGCCACGACGCTTATCGCCAAGGCCGACCCCGTCACGTTCGCGTCGGACCTTATCGGCTGGTACGCCGTCCACGTCAACGCCAACGATGTCGCAGCCTCCGGCGGAGTGCCGAAGTGGTTCCTGGCCACCGTGCTGCTGCCGGAAGGCTCAGACGCTGACCTACCTGGCCGCATTTTCGACCAGCTGCAGCGCGCCACCGCGGAGCTGGGCGTGGAGCTGGTCGGCGGGCACACAGAGGTCACGATCGGGCTGCCGCGGCCCATCGTCTCAGGCATGATGCTGGGAGAGGCGCCGGCTGATTCGACGCTGTCGTCCGCAGGTGCCCGCCCCGGGGACGCCATCATCCTCACGAAGGGCATCGCCATCGAGGGCACGGCGCTCCTGGCGAGGGAGGCAGCCGAGCGACTGCGCGCCGCCGGTGTGAGCCCGCAGACCATCGAGAGCGCGGCACGCCTGCTGTTCGATCCGGGCATATCGGTCGTGCGGGAAGCCCGGGCCGCCCAACTGGCGGGCGGAGTG
>CAYWBD010000401.1:0-12917 GCA_964456315.1 uncultured Thermoflexus sp. | reverse complement strand
GACCAGCAAGGGAGGCGCAGTCCCGTCCTCGTCGTCCTCTTCTTCGGTCACGAGGACGGTCTTGATCCCGGCGTGCTCATATGCCGTCACGCCGAGGACGGTGTCGACGAAGCGGCGGCCACGGATGTTGGTGGTGATGATCGCCCCTTTTGCCCCGAGCAACGACGCTACCTGAGCAGAGCGGTTGGCAGACAGCTGCATCTCTTTCTGGCCGCCCCAGTTGGTGCGCTGGATGATACAGGCCATGAAGTTGAGGTCTTTGCCGTGCCGGTCTAGGAGCTCTCGGACGATAGGGTTGTTGGTGAAGTGCCAGGACACACGCTGCGACACCGCGCCGTCGAGCATCTCGGCGGGCGAGAGGACCCAGGGCGCCGACAGGCGGGTCGCGCCGTAGACCGCGGTGCCCATTTTGGAGTCCGGGCCGGTCCAGTGTTCCATGGACATGAGGTTGCAGTTGAAGACGACGCCCGGCAGCCCGGCCACCCGCTGCGCAGTGTCAATCTCTTCGACGTGCGGCGGGTTGAGCCCGCGGGTGGCCTCCGCGAGCGCGTCCGACACTGCCAGCGCAGCGCCATGAGTTACCAGGTAGTGGTCTTCGCCCTGCACGGCGGGCTTGGGGTCCACGGCGACGCAGACGTTTTTCAACGATGCGTATGGGAGCACGGCCCCCGGCCCGGACATGTCCAGGAAATCCTGGGGGCGCTCGTTTTGAGGGAGACGTAGCGCTTCGTCCGCGGTTATCGTCCTGACCGATGCGCCGCGCGGCCCGAGGGCGGACTCGATCACGCCAACGCTGCCAAGGCGGTGCGTCAGGCCAGAGCCGACAGTGTCCACGGGCCGGCCACACACACCCGGAAAAGCCTTGCCCGGCCCGTCCACTTTGAGCCGTGGCTCCAGCACGTCCTGGACATGTATGACCCGCACCGACCCGCCTGGGGCGGCGATGTCAATGGTCACCTGGTCAACACGCCGGTCTTCCCGGACCAGTGCTTCAAGGCCGTCCTTGTCGATGGTCAGTACGCCGCCTGACCACGCTGTCCTATCGCCGAACTCTATGCTAGAAACGGGGAAGGTCCCGAGCTTAAGGGACACGGGCAACCTCCCTCACTGGAGTCGTGTCGGCGGGGTCGAAGATCGTCGGCCTGTCGACATGGGTCTGGAGCGCCCGCAGAGCGGTGCGCACGATGCGCATGTTGAGGTCATGGTCGCCATCCCTGGACAGCGCGGGGTCCCCGCACACGTGCTCTATGCGGACGCCCCGGATGACCCGGTTGGCTCCGACGGTCTGCGCCACGATGGGGATCGCGCTGATGACCGCGACGGGGAGTTGGGCCTTCTCAAGCTCTTTGGCTATCGTTGCGCCGCAACGGTTGCAGCTGCCTCAGGTCGGCACCAGGATGACTGCGCCGACCCCGGCCGCCTTGAACTCAGCGGCAATCTCTTTGCCCATCTTCCGCGCCGCGTTCACTGCGGTCTGGTTGCCAACAGTGGCGAAATACTCGGGGTGGATGGAGCCGATCTCGCCCGACTTCTCGAGCAGCCGCAGGCTGCGCAGCGGGACGACATAGTTGGGGTCGATCTCGTTGACAGAGCGGTGGCCGTACCCGCCGTGGATGGCCTCCCAGTCGCCGACCTTTAGTTCGGCCATGCCGCCGATGTTGTACTTCTCGAACTCCTCGGCGCGGGCGGCGGGGACCTTGTCCGGGTTTCCTTTCGGCACGAGCCCGCCGCTGGTGACGATGCCGACCTTCACTCCCCTGAGTGTCTTCATGGCCGGGAGCGGGGGCGCGGCGTCGTAGTCCCGGATCACGATTTCGCTCTGGAACGGACGCCCGTGGACCTGATCTAGCAGCATGGCAACGGCGCGGCGTGAACCGGGCTCGGCGCGCGATACGTCCATGCGGAGGCCGCGGGGGATGTAGCCTTCCTGCGCCGCAGAGCCCAGCTTCTGCCCCGTACCGACCCTGGCAGCGAGGTCGGCAAGTTTTGCGAGGACTTTCGGCATGTCCGCCACGGCTGCGCTGGTTGGGAGGGCGATCATGTCGCGCCGGTGCGTCGTAACGCCGGTGTTGTCGGGGTGCATCGCTGAGATGCCCGGCAGGCCGGCCTCCTGGGCGAACTTGCAGACCAGGCCGCAGGCAATGCCGTAGCGCCCGGCATCGAAGGCCGGGCCGGCGACCACGACGTCGGGCTTGTGCTTCCGGATGGCTTCGAGGAAGAACCCCTTTAGCCGGGCGTCTTCCTCAACGGCGTAGTTGTCACCGCAAATAACGGTGGCGACTATCGTGCCGCGCTTCCCGAGCGCCGCGGCAAGCGCCCGGCCAGGCCCTACGGCGCCTTCTACGAGGCGTGGCGCCTCGTTTGCGTGGTCCTCGCCGCCCAGACCGCCAAAGAACTGGTTTACGTAATGCAGGACTCGCATCGTCGACGGTCTCCACGCACCTGCGTCCTGACTATGTTCGCGCGGCTTTCCCCGGGCGTGAGACTAGCACCGGGCTTTCCACATGGTCAACTTCGCGGCAGCTCCCGGCGCTCGCCGGCGTCCATCACTTTGCCGGACGGTCTGGGACCTCCTCGGTCTGGTCCTGAGGCCTCGCCGGCTCTCGCTTGGCTGGCCTCGCATCCGCTTTGGACTTGTAGTCGCCGCCGAACAAGGCCTCACCTTGCCCAACTACCTGGTCGATGGTCTGGTTGACCTCACCGCCGGCTTCGTAGGTGCGAAGAAACTCTTCGCTGACGAAGAACATTCATATGCAAAAGCCGTCCCGTGCGATGTCCTCATGGTGCCTGTCGCAGGGGCAGATCTTTTTGCGGTCCTCCACGGGATCGCCGGAGAGGGGCATTCAAGGGCAGTACCTGTACCCGTGGCCGACCTCGTTTTCCGCGAGCCCCTTCTGGACGAGCTTGACGACGTCTTGCTCAGGGAAAAACTTGTAGGGCCCGCGCGCCACGTAGCGCGCCGAGAATTGCTCAGCGCGCTTGAGGGCCTCCTCAGGCGTCAGGTCTTTGCGTGGCACCTAGGCGCGCTCCTTTGCGGGCTGGCCGAAGACGGTCCTGAGGCTGGTGTGTGATGCGCAAGGCATGCGTCTGAAAGCATCCCGCTGGAGTACGAGCCTGGCTACAAGCGCCGGGACTGCGGCGGTCACGTCAGCCCGGCTCTTTTCGCGGGCCACCTCGACGCTCAGGACCGCGGCAGTCGTGCACTCGCAGCGTGCGGCGAAGTATACCTTCACGGTTGGCCCCTTCCCCGCCGGGTCCGTATTCAGCCCCGGCAGTGGAGATAGCCCGTGCCCGTTAGGGAGCGCTGCGGCGATTTGCTGCGCGAGCCACTGGCGTTCGACGGCAGGTCCCGGCGTGGGGAAGGTCATCGGGGACGAACGCTAACGTAATATTGGGGAGAGAGTTGGCCAGCAGAAAGGTCGCCAGGGTTGCCTGACATCAAGGTCTTTACGTCGAACGGCTGAGGCCCCTGCCACATGGTGAAAGTGTATCTTTCACGGGCGGGCGTGCCGTTCACCGAATTGAACGTCTCTATTGATCAGGCGGCGAACGCCGAGTTGCGGGCGCTTGGGCGCTCCACGACGCCTGTCACCTTGATCGGCGACCGGGTGATTGTCGGTTACAAGCCCCAGGACCTGGCGGCTGCGGTCGCCGCCCTAAAGGCCTGACGCATCCAGCGTCATCCGGGCGGCCAGCGATGTCCGCGGACCGCGTTCCACCAAGCTGTCAAAAAGAGAGACCCGCCCAGTTGGGCGGGTCTCTTCACGAAAATTACATGCTGCCCGGTCAGGTACCGGTTGGCGTCCGATCCCGGACTTTTCGGACCGCGTCCTGTATGACGGCCACGTCCAGCACCATCTCGGCGACTCCTGCCTCAGCGTCGTAGAGCGCAGCGTCTACCTGCGACTTCACGTCCTCTTCGGTGACGTGGTACACCGGCAGCCCCATCGCGGTCCCGGCCAGCGCGCCTGCCCACGACGGGTCGCCCTCGGTCATGGTCACCGCGTAGAGCTCGGAGCTCTCAGCATTGGGCGTGCCCAAGATGACGACAAGCCCCTCTTTGCCGACTTTCTCGACCGTCCGCTTGATCTCTTCTTGACCGTCAAGGTCAAGTGCGCCTGCGGATGTTCAGACGAAGCAGTGCGTGACCTCGAGCACCACCTCAGCGCCGGCGGCGCGTGCGATCTTCCCGATGGCCTCGCCCTGGATGCCGTCTCGCTCGCCCAGCGCGATCACCTTTTTGCCTTTGAGGTCCATTGGGTTCTCCTGCGGGGTGCTGCCGCGCGATGCTGCTCTAGTCCTCCGGCGCCGGGCGCCGGGTGAGGGCTCTTGGCCGGCTACCTTGCCTCAATCATAAACGACAGCCCGTCGGACATCTGCGTCATGCGGCCCAGGAACAGGCTCCCCTTGGCCAGGAACATCACGCGCTCCATCTCGCCCCGCTTCAGCTTGTCGATGGCGTGCGGCAGGAACGGGATCGCAGAGGCGATGTGCCCCTGCGTGGGTGAAAAGCCGGCCATCCCGTGCGCCGCGGCGAACGCGGGCATCTCGGACTTCTGGATCTCACCGGCGCGGGCTGCGAGCGCGGCGATGATCTTGTAGTTGAGGTCAGGGACGTTCCCAGACCCGGATGGCTCTGTGACCTCCGGGTTGTGCAGCTCGGTCGAGTACTTGTCCACGTCCCGGAACTTCAGGCCGAGCCTGGCGAGCGGCTTTGCGACAAGCTCCTCGACAATGGCGGCCTGGGAACTCCCGGCCCCGACGCGGTGGGTCCCGACGGCGTCTAGCCGCAGCGCAGGGCTCTTGCCGTCGTCTTTTTCGACCATGATTGCGGACCCGGCCAGGACGTCCTCCAGCACCGGCATCTTGGCCTTGACGTGCCCCTGGTACTTCATCCCGAGCTTTGCCAGCGAGCAGCCGCCGACGACCAGCACTTTGTCGAATATCCCGGAGGAAACGAGGCCGGCGGCAAGGATGACGGCGTGGTTGGGCCCGCAGCAGAACGCCTTGATGTCCGCGCCCGTGGCGTTGAGGCAGCTGCAGGCCTCAGCCACGGCCTTGGCCAGGTTGCCCCCGCCACGTTGGTAGCGGTCGCCAACCGCCTCTTCACCGCTGTTGAGGACGTATGACACTGCGCCCGGCTGGACATCCATGTCGGCCAGGAGCGTTTTCGTGGCCATGACCGCGGCCGCCTTGCAGGCGAGGTTCTCCAGCATGACCCCCGCGGTCAGGGTGTCGTCCAGGTCGTGGGCCCTGTTGACCACGCCCACGACGCGGCCGTCGGGCAGCACCAAAGGCAGGTTGCCTGAGCCTGGTTTGCACTGCGCCTCGACTTTGGCGGCTGGGACGCCGGTGTCCAGTCCCTTGAGGTCTCTGGCCGGCCACAACGGGTGTTTTCCCAGCGACTCCCGAGCTTCCTCACAGAAGCGCTGCTCCAGCCAGATGATGTCGAAGGCGTCCATCGCCTTCATCACCCCGTAGAATTCGTGCTCCGGCATGATCTCGCCGTAGGGTTGCCGCCGTGACGACTCTCCGTTGAGCGAGTACCAGGGGCGTTCAATGCCGGCAAGGGCGGCGGGGTCTACTCCGCCGAGGTAGGCGCGGTTTGGCAGGTATGATGCCGCCCGCTCGAATGGCCGCAGGTGGGCCGAAATGATGCCGGCAGCTGCGGGGTCTGTCGCGATCTCACGGGTGGGCTTGGACCCGTACCGCACGAGCCCCGGTGTGTGTGCGAGGAAGTTACGGGCGCCGCTGATAACGATCTGGGGCTGCTGCATCAGGTCCTGACTCCAAAGTCATGCGCCGTGAGCGATTTGTGGCGGGTGCGCCGTCGGCGCATGGTATACCCCGTCGCCTACTACCTGACCCGGAGGTGATCCGGCTGTGACTCCGCTGACCACCCCGTGCGCGATGGCCGTTTCATGGGCAGAGCCCACGGGGTGCGACGGCCTCGCGGCGGCGCTCCGCACGTTCGGCGCGTTCGGTGTCCACGCGGCCTGCGTGGTATCGGCGGTACGACTGACCGGCGCGGCGGGCCCGCGTGCGCTCCCGTACGACTACGTCGCAGCCCAGGTAAAGGCGGCGATGGGTGAAGCCGGGTCGTCGCCGGTGTGCCTGAGCGTGATTGGCGACGCGGAGGCCGATGCTGCGTCCGCCGGTCTGCTCCAGCAGCGCCCGCAGGCGCCCGTCATCGTGGACGCCACACTCCTTGGCGCCGGTCTGGCAACACCGGAGGCCATCACGGCGATCAAGTCCAAAGTGGCGCCCGGCGCTGCCCTGCTCTTAGCGGATGTCGCAGCAGCACAGGCGCTGACGGGCTTGAAGCTGGGCAATCAGACGGCGATACGGGCGGCTTCGAAGCTTCTTCACAGGCTTGGGTGTAAAGCAGTGCTCATCAACGGCGTGGGGCTGCCCGGAGAGGAATGGCTGGACATCCTCTACGACGGCAAAGAGACGTTTGATTTCCCGGGCGAGAAGCCGGCGTCTGCGGCGCCACAGGGCGTCGGCGTCGCCTACTGCGCGGCTATCACCGCGGGACTGGCGTACGGGCGGTCTGTCGAGGAATCCGTTGCGATTGCGAAGATTTTCCTGGTCGAGGCAGTCCGCAACGGGTACGCGCCCGGGCAAGGCCCGACCACGGTGAGCCCCCTCTATGCCTGGTGGGCTGCAGGCGGCGCTAACGGCTACGGGGGGTAGCAGGGGCCGATCAGCAGAAGGTTTTGCTTCACCTGAACCCCCTCCTGCTGGGAGTGGGGCGTCAGCAGCGGGTTCATTCGCGACGCCGGGGTGCTGACGGACGCGATGGCGCCGGGCCCTTCGGCGTGGTGCCGGGCGTCTCGCCGACCCACACCTCGCCGCCGGTGAAGTGCTCCTTTTTCCAGATGGGCACTGACTCCTTGAGGCGGTCGATGAAGTGGAGCGCCGCCTCGAATGCTGGCCGCCGGTGGGGCGCGCTGACGGCGAGCACCATGCTCGTTTCGCCGATGTCGACCCTCCCGGTCCGGTGAACGACAGCAACGCGGCTGATCTCCCAGCGGGCCTTCATCTCGGCGATGATCTCGAGCATCTTTTGCTCGGCCATGGGCTGGTAGGCCTCATATTCCAGATAGAGGACGCTGCGGCCGTCATTGTGGTCACGCGTAACGCCCAGGAAGGTGACGACTGCGCCGTCCCTGTCAGTCTTGACCTGAGCCACAAGCGACTGGTCATCGATCGGCTGGTCGGTGATCAGGACTTCGGGGGGCGTCGCAGGCTTCCTGCGGGCCGGAGGTCCCCCCGCGCCGCCGCTGACAGGGGGTATCAGCGCGACCTCGTCGCCGTCGTTGAGCACGGTGCTCATCTGGGCGTACTCGCCGTTGACTGCGATAAGGAGCCGCGAGGGGAGCTTCCACTCACCGGGCACGAGGGTAGATGCGGCGACGAGCGCGCCTTCCACGTCTGTGCCTTCGGGCAGCGTTAGATCGACCTTGCTTGTGCCGGCGCGCTCCCGGACACTTGCGAAAAGGCGAAGTGTGATACTGAGTTCTGGTGGCGCTGCCTGACGCCGTTTGCCTGTCGCCAACACTGCCGCCTCGCGTGGTCCGGACAACCCGAAAACTGCCGGTTGGCCCATCAGGATAGCTCAGCGACACGTCGACACCGGGGACTGTCAGGGCTGGATTCCCGCTTGCGCAAGAATGACGGCGGCAGTGGCGGAATGTGCTACCGCTGGCCTCACCCGCTTTGACACCCGAACTCAATCACAACTAGAATTGGCAGGCTGTGGAGATTCATCGTTAGTGCGCCGAGTCGGTCTGAGCTTCGGACCGCAAACGGGCCGCTGACGATCGAAAGCTCCCTCGGAGATTACCCACTCAATGGTCCGTATCAGACTTCGGCGGCAGGGCACCAACAGCCGCCCTTTTTTCAGGATTGTCGTGGCCGACCAGCGTGCGGCGCGTGATGGGTCATTCCTGGAGCTACTCGGCACTTACGACCCTTTGCCCAACCCGCCGGCGATCAAGATCAACGAAGAGCAGGCCCTGAAGTGGCTGAGGCAGGGCGCGCAACCGTCTGAATCGGTGGCGATGCTATTCAAGAAGTTCGGCATCATGGAAAAGGTGAAGGCGAATGCCTGAGATCGCCATGAAGGAAATGATCGAGTACGCCGCGAAGGCGCTGGCCAGCAACCCGGACGCGGTCTCCGTGACCGAGCAGGTAGACGGCAACCGCCGGGTTGTCATGCTCCAGGTGGATGAGAAGGACAAGGGCAAGGTGATTGGCCGCGACGGCCGCGTCGCCCAGTCCCTCCGGTCACTGCTCCGCGTGGCCGCGGTCAAGGCCGGCGAGCGAGTGACCCTCGAAATCGTCTGACCGCCAACCCACCGGTGGCGCCCGATGAACACGAGACGCGCGTGGCCGTTGCCAGGGTGCGGCGGCCCTGGGGGGTGCACGGCGCGCTCGCGGTGACCCCTTATTCCGATGACCCGGCCCGGCTGCGCCCTGGCGCGCGGGTGTTTGCCGGCGGGACCGCCTACTCCATCAAGGAAGTCCGGCGCGCAGGCGGTGCGCTTGTGCTTTCATTCTCCGAGGTGACGACTGCACAGGCGGCCGAGGCATTCCGCGGCCAGGAATTGGAAGTGCTTGCGTCCGACCTGCCGGGGCAGCCACCCGGCGTCTACTATCATTACCAGGTCATCGGGGCCGAGGTCATCGCACCGGCTGGCGAACGGCTTGGCAGAGTGACGGAGATACTGGAGACACCTGCCAACGACATCTACGTGGTCGTGCCGGATGGCGGCGGGCCGGAACTGTTGCTGCCGGCGCTCGGCGAGATCATCGACCGAGTAGACGTCCAGGTTGGCAAGATCCACCTGAAGCAGTCGGAGTGGCTCACGGGGCAGGGAGTTGGCGGCGGCCTTGATACTCTGGGCCGCACGGCGGAGACCACACCGGGAGGCGCATAGATGTCGGGTCATTCAAAGTGGAGCACGATCAAGCACAAGAAAGGTGCGGCCGACCAGAAGCGCGGCGCGCTGTTCACCAAGCTGACGCGTGAGATCATCATCTCCGCCCGGTCCGGTGGCGGGGATACCGACATGAACTTCCGCCTCAGGCTGGCGGTCGAGACGGCGCGGTCGCAGAACATGCCCAAGGACAACATCGAGCGGGCCATCAAGAAGGGGACCGGCGAGGGGGTCGAGGGTGGCCAGCTCGAAGAGGTCACTTACGAGGGTTACGGGCCGGGCGGCGCCGGGATCATCATCCAGGCCCTCACGGACAACAAGAACCGCACGGCTTCGGAGATCCGCTCGAAGCTGACAAAGGGCGGCGGCAACCTGGCCGCGGCCAACGCGGTCGGCTGGAACTTCGAGAAGAAGGGGCACATGGTGCTGACTGTAGAGGGCGAGAAGGCGGACGAGATCGCGCTACAAATTGTTGACGCCGGCGCGGACGATGTCGATGTGCAGGGCCAGGCCGTCACGGTCACTGCGCCGTTTACGGGGTTCGAGCAGCTGCGCCAGAAGGTATCTCTGCTGCCCGCGGTCAAGATCGACCAGGCTGAAGTCGCGATGATCTCGAAAAGCAACGTGTCTCTCGACGCCGGGAAGGCGATGCAGATGCTGCGGCTGTTGGACGCGCTCGAGGACCTTGACGATGTCCAGAAGGTCTACTCGAACGCCGACTTCCCAGACGCGGTGTTAGCCGAGTACGCCGCGGCGTCGTAGTTCGCCCGGAGCCTGATGAGGGGCCCCGGCCCCTGGCACCCCTGTCGCACCGGACGGGGTCCCGAAACGAATTCAGGATGAAGGACGGCAGCCCTCCCGCTGGCGAGAACAGGCTATTGGATGGCGAACTAGCGCGCCAGTTGTGCGGCGAGGCTCACGGCGTCTGTGACCGGCAGCTGGCAGACGTAGTTCTCGCAGACGTAGGCGGCGGGCTTCCCGTTGACCAGTCCCCTGCCCCGCGTGAGCGGCGACTCGGTCCCGTCCGCCGGCGCGGTGGCGTCTAGCGGCGCGCCTGTGCTGCCCGCGAATACCCTGTTCGGTGCATACCCGTCCCGGGCGGCGGCGGCGAGCGACCGCGTCGCAGCGTCGTCAGGCGGGCCGACGATTACGACCTCCTGTCGCCGGGCCAGGTGGAAGTCCAGGGCGCACAGCCAGTTGGCGAAGCCCTGCGGGGATTGGGACATGAACTCTGCCACGCTCCCGAGGCCACTCAGTCCTTTCCGCTCGTACTCAGGCACGCCCGTGAACACCGACAATCGGAGGAGCGCCACCGCGGCTGCAGAGCCTCCGCACGGCGTGGCGTTGTCGAAGATGTCACGCGGCCTTATGACCAGCGTCTCGTGGTCGTGTGGGGTATCAAAGAAAGCTTCGTCCGACGCCGACCAGAAGAGCCTCACCATTTCGTCTGCCCAACGGACTGCCTCTGCCAGCCAGCGGGGCTCGAACGTGGCCTCGTACAGGGAGAGCAGCGCGTCCACGAGTAGCGCGTGGTCCTCAAGGAATGCATTTTGCTTCGCCCTGCCCTGCCCTGCCTGCGCCCTCCAGGACCTCTGGAGGCGTCCGTTGACGACCATCTCGCCGAGCAGGAACCCGGCGTTTTTGGACGCCGCGTCGACCCAGTCGCGGCGGCCCAGGGCTGCCCCGCACTCTGCCAGGGCCTTCATCGCCAGGGCGTTCCACGACATGAGCACCTTGTCATCGAGCCCTGGGGCCACGCGCTTGCCGCGGGCCGCGTAGAGCAGCTCACGGGCGCGACCCACTTCCGCCTGCAGGGCGTCGACCGGCATACCGAGATCGGCTGCCACTTCTTCATCTGTGCGCGCCAGGTGGAGGATGCTGTCGCCCTCGAAGTTCCCATCGCGGTCTACTCCCCAGTACGCCTTGGCGACGCGGGCAAGGTCCGGGCCCAGGACGGCGTCAATCTCCTGCGGCAGCCAGACGAAGAACTTCCCCTCGACGCCCTCCGAGTCGGCATCGGTCGCGGAGTAAAACCCGCCGGCAGGGTGGGTCATTTCACGCAAGATGTAGCCAAGCGTGGACTCTACGACGCTCTTGAACGCGACGTTGCCGGTGGCCTGCCAGCCGTGCAGGTACGCCGAGGCGAGCAAGGCGTTGTCGTAGAGCATCTTTTCGAAGTGCGGCACCAGCCAGTAGGTGTCGGTCGAGTAGCGGTGGAACCCGCCGCCGATCTGGTCATGGAGCCCGCCGCGCGCCATCTTTTCGAGAGTGAGGACGACGTGGTCAAGCGCCAGGCCCGCGCCAGCCAATTTCCAGTAGCGGAGCAGGAACTCGAGCGCGAGAGGCTGCGGGAACTTTGGCTGTACGCCGGTGCCGCCCTCGGCCTCATCGAACTGCCCCGACAGCCCCAGGAACGCCAGGCCCAGGACATCCTTGTCCAGGGGTCCGTCGCTCTTGCGCGGGGCCGACTGCGCCATGATGGCGCCGATCACCTTGGATGAGTTCGAGAGCAGGTCGCTGCGCCTGGTGCGGTAGGCCTCGGCGACCGAAGTCAGGACTTTGGGGAACCCTGCCAGGCCGCGCCGGTCTTCGGGTGGGAAGTACGTCCCGCCAAAAAACGGACGGCCCTCGGCGCTGAGGAACACCGTCAGCGGCCAGCCGCCAGAGCCTGTCATGGACTGGACTGCGGCCATGTAGACGGCGTCTATGTCGGGCCGCTCTTCACGGTCGACCTTGATGTTCACGAAGAGCTGGTTCATCAGTGCGGCGATGCTCGGGTCATCGAACAACTCGTGCGCCATGACGTGGCACCAGTGGCACGCGGAATAGCCGATGCTGAGCAGGATTGGCCGGTCCTGCAGCTTCGCAGCAGCGAGCGCCGACGGTCCCCACGGGTACCAGTCGACGGGGTTGTCTTTGTGCTGGAGCAGGTAGGGGCTGGTCTCGTTTGCGAGGCGGTTTGGCATGCTTTCTTCCCGTTCAGAAGCCTAATTGCTACGGCCGTCCGCGGCCCCACCGGGCCGGCGCAAGGCTCAACTCGCCGCTGCATCTCAGCCCGGTGTCGGGGGCAACGCTAAAGTGTCCGGTGCTGTGGACATCTGGGTCATCGCCATATTCGCCGCCGTGTACGCCGGAATGATTTTGGGGCGGCTGCCCTGGCTCGCGCTGGACCGGGCCGGTATCGCGCTGCTCGGCGCAATCGCGGTTGTAGCAGTCACCCGGACCCCGCTGTCCAAGGCCGCCGCCGCGTTCGATGTCCCGACTCTGGCGTTGCTCTTCGGCCTGATGATCGTATCAGCGCAGTTTCGCCTCAGCGGGTTCTACGCCTGGACAGCACGGCGCATAGGCGCGGCGAGAGTTGGCCCGTCCGGGCTCCTGGCGCTGACCGTGGCTGCTTCCGGCGGGCTGGCCGCGCTCCTGACGAATGACGTCGTCGCGCTTGCGACTGCGCCGCTGGTCGTCGAGGCCGCGGCGGCGCGCAAGCTCAGCCCTGTGCCGTACCTGCTTGCGGTCGCTGCGGGAACAAATGTGGGGTCGGCAGCAACTCTGGTCGGCAATCCACAGAACATCCTCATCGGCGAGTCGCTCGACCTTTCGTTCACCGGATACCTGGCTGACGCGGCCGTGCCTGCTGTCCTCGGGCTGCTTGCCGTCTGGGCCGTTCTCGCCTGGACGTATCGAGACCGGTGGTGGCGTGACAGCCCCGCGATAGTCACGGACGCGCCGTCTCACGATGTTCGGCAGACGGCAAAAGGGCTGATCGTGCTGGTCGGAACGGTCTGTGCGTTCATTTACGGAGGGTGGCCGCGGGACCTTGTCGCCCTTGGGGCCGCGGGCGCCGTGTTGCTGAGCAGGCGCTTTGCGTCGCGCAAGCACCTGGGGCTGGTCGACTGGCAGCTGCTCGTCCTGTTCGCCGGGCTGTTCGTGCTCAACGATGCCTTCCGGGCGACGGGTGCGCTGGCGAGCGCGACC
>CAYWBD010000400.1:0-5969 GCA_964456315.1 uncultured Thermoflexus sp. | reverse complement strand
TCGTGGTCGCGCTCAACAAGTGCGACATCATGGACGACCCTGAGTTGATCGAGCTTGTGGAGCTTGAGCTGCGTGAGCTGCTCACCCGCTACGGCTTCCCTGGCAACGACATCCCCATCGTGAAGGTGTCGGGCCTGCAGGCCCTCGAGCACGGCGATGACCCGAACAACAAGTGGACCAAGTCCATTCATGACCTGATGAAGGCAGTGGACGACTACATCCCGGTCCCGGAGCGGCCGTCCAACATGCCGTTCCTGATGCCTGTCGAGGACGTATTCGGCATCAAGGGCCGCGGCACGGTCGTGACGGGGCGTATCGAGCGGGGCACGGTCAAGGTCGGCGAGACCATAGAAATCGTCGGCTTTGGCAAGACCCAGACCTCGACGGTCACCGGCGTCGAGATGTTCCACAAGACCCTGGACTCCGGGCTGGCCGGAGACGCCGTCGGCCTGCTGGTGCGCGGCGTTGAGCGGGAGCAGGTCAACCGCGGCGCGGTGCTTGCGGCCCCAGGGTCCATCACGCCGTACAAGAAGGCCAAGGCCCAGGTGTACGTGCTTACAAAAGAAGAGGGTGGCCGCCACACGCCGTTCTTCACCGGCTACAAGCCGCAGTTCTACATCCGAACGACTGACGTCACCGGCGAGATCAAGCTCCCGGAGGGCGTGGAGATGGTCATGCCTGGCGACAACACCGAGATGGAAATCGAGCTGATGTACGAGGTGGCGCTGGAGAAGAACCTGCGCTTTGCCATCCGCGAGGGCGGCAGGACGGTGGGCTCTGGCGTGTTCATCGACATGATCAAGTAGCAGCCGCCCCCGGCTGCTAGAGTTCAAGGCAGTCTTTCTGGGGCCCCGGCCAACCGGGGCCCCGTCGTGTTCCCAAATAGCCGCCGCACCGACAAGGCGCGGGCAGGCTCCGGGAGCTGGACCGGACCGAGAGGACCAAGATGGCGAAAAAGGGCGAAGTGCGGGAGATGATCTGGCTCGCCTGCGACGAGTGCAAGTCCCGCAACTACATGACTGAAAAGAACAAGCGCAATGACCCGGACCGGCTCGGGCTCACAAAGTTTTGCAACCGCTGCCGGCAGCGGCGCCCGCACAAGGAAGTAAGGTAAACCGCGGTGGCAAGACAGCCAACCACGCCATCGACTCCCGCAACCGGACTCCAGCGCCCCACGCTGGGACAGCGGGTGTCGCCCGGACGGTTCTTCACGGAGGTCATCTCAGAGCTCCGCAAAGTGAACTGGCCGACCCGCGTGGAGGCGACGCGGCTGACCGTGCTGGTGCTGGCCGTCTCCGTGTCCATCGGCCTACTCCTCGGCTTCATCGACAACGGCTTCGCCCGGCTATTCGCGCTCGTCACGAACTGAGCACCATGACCACCCAGCCACAGAGCAAGCAGACCGAACCCCGCGCCGGCGCGCGCTGGTACATCGTGCACACCTACTCCGGGCAGGAGGACAGGGTCAAGAAGAACCTCGACCAGCGCGTGGAGACCATGGACGTCAAAGACAAGATCTTTGAAGTCGTGGTGCCCACCGAGGAAGAGGTCGAGATCAAGGAAGGGCAGCGCAAGACCGTCCAGAAGAAGATGTACGCGGGCTACCTCATCGTAAATATGGTCATGGATGATGAGTCCTGGTACGTCGTACGCAACACGCCCGGGGTCACTGGGTTCATCTCTGCCGAGGACGAACGCGAGAAGCGGCCAAAGCCGGTACCGCTAGAGCAGGCCGAAGTGGACCGCATCATGCGGCGCATGACCTCAGAGGCCCCGAAGGTCCGTATTGGCTTCCAGAAGGGCGAGAACGTGCGGATCAAGGACGGCCCGTTCGCCGACTTTGTGGGCACCATCGACGAGGTCAACGAGGAGCGCGGCAAGGTGCGCGTCTTGGTCTCGTTCTTCGGGCGCGAGACGCCTGTGGAGCTCGACTTCCTGCAGTTGGAGAAGACATAGCACTTTTCCCGGTTCGCCTTCACCCGTCAGGGTATGGCCCGGGTGAGTGAGACTGGATCCCTGCTTACGCAGGGATGACGCCGGAACGTTCCCATCGACAGGCTCGGGGCGAGCGGGCAACGCAGACCCTGCCATCGCAGCCATCGCAGCCATTAGCGGCGCAGCGCATGCGCCCACTTCGGAAGTACATAAGCCGTGGCAAAAAAAGTAACCGCAATAGTCAAGCTCCAGCTCCCGGCAGGAGGCGCGACGCCCGCGCCGCCCGTGGGCCCGGCGCTCGGCCAGCACGGCGTCAACATCATGGCGTTCGTGAAGGAATACAACGAAAAGACGGCCAAGTTCGCGGGCAGCGTCGTGCCGGTCGAACTGACCGTGTACGCCGACCGCTCGTTCTCGATCGCCCTGAAGAGCCCGCCTGCGTCTGACCTGTTGCGCAAGGCCGCCAAGGTGGAGAAGGGCTCCAAGACCCCGGGCGTCGAGGACGTCGGGACCGTGACCAAGGCGCAGGTGCGTGAGATTGCGCAGACCAAGATGCAGGACCTCAACTCGGGCAGCATCGAAGCTGCGATGCGCATCATCGAGGGCAGCGCCCGCTCCATGGGCATCACCGTCAAGGGGTAGCGCTCTGCTCTAAATCCCCTCTCCCAGCGGGAGGGAGCAGGCCAGAGCCCGACGGTCTGGAGTACAGATAGTGGGCCGGGAAGAGTCACCGGTCCGGGACAACACACCAGGCAAGTAGCGCGCGGAGAGGGAGCCCGAACCGGTAGCCCTCCGACTTTGGAGGGGCCGCACGACGGCGTCCACCACCTCCCGCCGCAGGTACAAGCACATGGCACAACACGGAAAGAAATACCGCGCAGCCCGGGCGGAAATCCCCACCACTCCGCAGGGCCCCAGGGAGGCAGTGGCGCTGCTCAAGAAGGTGGCCCACGCCAAGTTCGCAGAAGGTGTCGACCTCCACCTTGCCACGACGGCAGACCCGCGCCACGCCGACCAGCAGATGCGTGAGGTGGCCAACCTCCCGCACGGTACCGGCAAGACCGTGCGTGTGTTCGTCTTCGCCGAGGGCGAGGCCGCACGGGCCGCCCAGGAAGCCGGCGCTGACTACGTCGTCAACGACGAGCTGGTCGCCAAGATCGAGCAGGGCTGGAGCGACTTTGACATCTCGGTCGCCACGCCGGACCAGATGGGCAAGCTGGGCCGGCTCGGACGTTTCCTTGGCCGCAAAGGGCTCATGCCGAACCCGCGCACCGGCACCGTCGTCCAGCCGGGGGACATCCGCAAGGCCATCGCCGCCGCCAAGCAGGGCCGGGCTGAGATCAAGATGGACAAAACCGCGAACATCCACGTCCGCATCGGCACCGCGAAGTTCACCGAAGAGCAGCTCGCAGAGAACCTGGCGAGTGTTTACGGCACGATCTCGCGCTCCAAGCCGGCGGGAATCAAGGGCCAGTTCGTGAAGACGGCGACGATCACGACCACGATGGGCCCGGGCATCGGGATCGATGTGGCGGGCCTCGAAGAGTTCGCCAGGGCTACCAGGTAGGACGTATCGCCCGCGGGGCGGAGTCTGGCTGTAGACTGACGGTGAAAACTGAATAGGCGCTGGCTGCAGATAGCGGGTACCTCCTCGGCGTGCCGTGGAGGCGAAAGTCCCAACAGGGACGCCCGCCGAGGCCGGACCGCTGTCCACGAGATCATCTGGACCGGCCCCGGTGTCTGCATTGCGCAGCCCGGGGTCTTTTGTTTTCGGGCCCGGTGGCTGGGCCGCGCTGACCAGGTGCCGGACTGGCTGCCGGACGGCACCAACGGCTGACCAGATGCACACACTGCGGTACAGGAGGGGACATGCCAACTGAAAAGAGCGTCAAGCAGGTAGCCGACCTGAAAGAGGCGTTCGCCACGTCGGAGCTGGTCATCACAGCCCAGTACAAGGGGCTGAAGATGACGCAACTTAACGGGCTGCGTGCGGCGTTGAAGCCCACCAAGTCTCGCTTCCGCGTCGTCAAGAACACCCTGGCTGGCATCGCTGCGGACCAGGCAGGCCGGGCAGTCATCAGAGAGGTGATGGGCGGCCAGATCGGCATCGTCACCACGCAGGGCGACGCCGTGACGACGGCCAAGGCCCTGACTGGCTACATGCTGGCCAACCGGCTGGACCTGAAGATCATTGGCGGGGTGCTCGGGTCGCAGGTGCTCACCCCGGCCAGGGTCGAGGAACTATCAAAGGTCCCGCCGAAGGAGCAGCTCATCGCCCGGCTTCTCGGCCAGATGAACGCGCCGGTCACGGGCCTGGCTACGGTCCTGAACGGCCCGGTGCGCGGGCTGGCTATCGCACTGGGACGAATAGCCGACCAGATGGCGAAGCAGGCGGCCGCGGCGCAGGCCACACCGCCAGCAGAGCCCGCGGGAGCAGCGCCTGCGGCCCAGCCGACCGCGTAGGGGCGGGCGCGGTTGTCACTCTGAGCGAAGCGAAGAACCCCGTTGCGTAAAACCGACCCGCCGAACACCATCAGCTGAGATCACTAGGCCGGCATATGCCGTAGGAGGGAACCGAAATGGCAACGATGACCAAAGAGGAAATCCTTGGCGCGATCAAGCAGATGTCCGTCCTGGACCTGTCAGAGCTCGTCAAGTCCCTGGAAAGAGAGTTCGGCGTCAGCGCCGCGGCCCCGGTCGCGATGATGGCTGGCCCGGCCGCTGCGGCTGCTGCCCCTGCCGCCGTGGCCGAGGAGAAGACCGAGTTCAACGTCATCCTCAAGGAGGCCGGGGCCAACAAGATCGCGGTCATCAAGGCGGTCCGTGAGCTCAACTCCGCCCTCGGCTTGAAGGAAGCCAAGGACCTTGTCGAGAGTGCCCCCAAGCCCGTCAAGGAGGGCGTGAACAAGGAAGAGGCCGCCGCCGCTAAGACGAAGCTGGAAGCGGCTGGCGCAAAGGTCGAAGTGCAGTAGCACCGGCCAAAGCCCTGGACCTGAGGCCCGCCAATAACCGGCGGGCCTCTTGCTTTTCTGGCCAAACCGGCCCCGTCCGGCGTCGTTCACTCGCGCCCGATGCGGCGGGCACCCGTCCCTGCCAAGTGGGCGCCGGCCGGCAATGAGCGCGTGTTTTGTGCGCGCTATTCGCAAGTGGTAGGCTCTCGGCCTACGGGAGTTAATGCAACGTGCGCTGCCTTGGAGGCGAATGTGCGTCACGGGGCACAGGACCAAAAGCGCGGTGCGACTAGTGGCCCGGCGGTGCGGTCTGACCCGCTGCGAGACAGGTTTGTGGGCCGCGCGCGCGAAATGGCCGAGCTGACGGCCGCGCTCGACGACGCGCTGGCTGGCCGCGGCCGTGTGGTCATGCTGGCCGGCGAGCCGGGCATCGGCAAGACGCGCCTGTGCCAGGAGGTCGCAGCCTACGCGCACTCCCGTGGCGCTCTGGGGCCGCTGCTACGAGGGGGAAGGCGCGCCTCCGTACTGGCCGTGGGCACAGGTGCTGCGGGCTTTCATCGAGACCTGCGATGCAGAGCATCTCAAGCTGGCTGCGGGCGACGGCGCGTCGGACATCGCCGTGATCGCACCGGAGCTGCGGCAGAAACTCTCGGGCCGTCCAACGGGTCCAGGGGAGCGCGGGCGGGCTGACGGCGGGCCTAAGCCGGGGACTGCGACCAAGCAGGCGCTCGACCCTGAAAGCGCCCGGTTCCGCATCCTGGACTGTGTAGTGGCGTTCTTGAGGAACTCATCGGTGGCCCAGCCGCTGGTGATCATCCTGGATAACCTGCACCGGGCAGACAGGCCGTCGCTGTTGCTGCTTGAGTTCCTGGCCCAGCAGATGGCCGGGGCGCGGGTGCTGGTGCTTGGCACCTACCGGGACACGGAGCTCGGGCGAACCCATCCGCTTTCAGAGACCCTCTCATCGCTCAACCGTGAGGCGCCGTTCCAGCGACTCCCCCTGCGTACCCTCGCGAAGGACGAAGTCGCCGCCTACATCCGCTCCACCACCAACGCCGAGCCCAAGCGCCCGGTCCTCGAGCG
>CAYWBD010000399.1:0-3977 GCA_964456315.1 uncultured Thermoflexus sp. | reverse complement strand
CTCCGTCCCCGACGCCGACGCCCACGCGCACACCGGTCCCGAGCCCAACACCCAGTCCGACCGCGTCCCCCGCGCCGGCGCCTACCTCGTCTCCTGCGACAGGAGGGCCGAAGAAGGCTGGCGTTTTCGCATCACGATACGGCGTCGCGGTGCACACCCAGAATGTGGCGGAGCAGGCGTGGTTCCTGAGCCAGCTCGGCGCCCAGCGTTTCCTGGACTATTCCGCGTCTCCGGCAAAGCCCCCTGGGACGCAGAAGGTCCTGTACGTCTACGTCGACGCGGCGAGCGCGCTCATGTCCGTCCAGGAGATCCAGCAGACAGCGCAGGCTGCACCAGGCTCGGTGTGGTACATCGCAGGGGAACCGAACGTTTGGTCGACAGTAAACTCCATCATCGAAAAGCTCCACTACTACTACACCGAGATACGTGCCGCAGACCCGACCGCCAGGATCACCAGCCCGTCCATCCTCAACTGGGAGTTCACTTGCGTGGGCTGCGGCGGTTACATCAAAGGAAAGGACTGGGTGGCGCAGTACCGGGCTGAGTACCTGTCCCGCTACGGGACGGAGCCGCCAGTCGACATCTGGGCGATAGATGTGTACCCGCTGGACTGGGTGAACCTGCCCACGACTGACCCGACCATCCCGGTCAGCCAGATCGCGGGCCTGCGGTCGTACTTGAACACGCTGCCAGCGCACGCTTCGAAGCCGATCTGGGTGACGGAAGTCGCGCTGCACTGGGGCTGGGACAGGTTTGTTACGAACACGCCGGGTTGCCAGACCTGGTCACCGTCAGGGACGTACCAGACGGCACGGGTCATTGGGTACCTGGACACGGTCTACGAGTGGCTGGAAACCTTTGCCGAGCCAATGCGCATTGAGGCGTGGTTCACGTTCATTACGTACGCTGACATCTGGCACTGCCGGTCTGACAACTACGCCGGGCTGTCAATGTTCGATGGCCCCTCGCCGGGCGCAAGCCTGACCGAGGTTGGCCAGCACTACAAGCAGCGCTCCGCGCCCTGAGCGTCGCAGTCCGGGCCGGTGGTACCCACGCAGCAGTCGCGGGCGAAGGGGGCTGCTTGCGACGGGGACGCCGGCATGTCCGAGGTCGCGGAATACCAACAGACTTTAGAAATGCGTGGTCGCGCCTGTGTTGTTGTGGAGGCGCGGTCTGGAGGGCATCCAGAAAATACCAGATGCGTATTGCCGCTGAGGTCCTGAACCAAGTTCAGGATGAAGTCACTTGGACGACTTTTGGTTGCCGGAAAGCCGTCCTGGGCGCCTGTGTCCGTCGCCCAGCCGCATCGTGAATGCATCGGCGGCTGACAGGCCGATGATCCTGATGTCCCGCCATAGCGACGCATTGCGGATGTACAACATGTCGTAGTGGTACCGGGCCCGCGGCTGGCAGTTGCGGAGCAGGTACACCTGCGCGAGCCCGCTGAGGCCGGGGCGCACGGCCAGGCGGTCGGCAAAATGGGGGATGTCCGCGGAGCAGGACAGGTGGTGCTTGATGTGGATTGGCCGCGGGCCAACAAATCTCATCTCACCGCGCAAGATGTTGATCACCTGGGGGAACTCATCTATGCCAAACCGCCGCAGGAACCTGCCGACCGGCGTGATCCTGGGGTCGGCGTCGGCGGTCCAGTGGGGGCCGATCTTCTCAGCGTCCACGACCATCGTCCGGAACTTCAGCAGTGAGAACGGGCGCCCGGCCTTACCGAGCCTGGGCTGCCGATAGAAAACAGGGCCCCGGTCGCAGAGCCAGATCGCCAAAGGCACGGCAAGCCACGCCGCGAGGAACACCGGAGCTAGGACGATGTGGATAAACAGCAGGACGGAGAGGTCCAACACCCTCCCGTAACGCCGGTCCGTGTACCGCCCACCTGACATAACCATTGGCGGCGCAAAAACCGCCGCCCGCGCGGCAAGGAACTGATCGGCCATTGTTGGCGACTTGGTCCTGGGCAAGAGTTGCATAGTTGTTGTCTTGGGGCGGTTTTCAAACGCGCCCAGCGATGCCCCGGGCAATCACGCCCGGCAGACGGCGCAAGTTCAACTGACGCCTGGGACTGATGCCGCTCCGGCGGTCAAGGCCGACAGCCCGCCCGTCCCCGCTCAATCCCGTCGGCTGGCCCGTTCCCCCTCAGGCAGTTCAGTGTGATCAATCTCGACGCCAGCCCAAGGACTTGCATGAGTGTGCCCCCGCATAACACACACCCGTCGCTGGGCTACGCATCACAAACCGCGGGCATTCTCGCATACGCTCAAGCCTTTGGACAACGGACTCGGGAACGGTCATCACGCCAGTTCGGCTGAACTTGATGTTCATACCGATCAGATTACTGCTGGATTACGGCGACATGGCGACGCAGGGAAACGCGCTGACTCGACTTGGGAACGGCCCCCTGGACGGGACTGCCCGGACGCCACGGCGCAGACGTTTGGTGCCCCCCGCCGGCGGCCTGCGTGCCCGCCCGCAGTCACCCTCTACCCCCGAGGGCGTCTACTGACATTGGGCCAGCCTCCTGCATCGCCTTGCGGCGCCGGCGTCGCAGGGTCGTGCGTAACAATGCCGGAATGCTCGCCACCGTACGTTGCGAAGCACTAGTCTCGGCGGCGAGCGGCTTGAAGTCTGTAAGACCTCGGGGAGCCGCCCCGCCTGGAGTTGACAACATGAGGGTCCGAAACCTGCGTCTTGCCACGATGGCGGCCCTGTTCGCCGCTGGCGTGCTGGTGTCCGCTGCTTGCGGGTCCGGAGACGCCGCCCCTGCCACGTCGCCAACAGTCAGGGTGCCCACCGCCACGGCAGAGGCCCCGGCCCCGACTGCGAAGCGGGAGACTGCGCCGCCGACCGCTGCGCCAGACCCGACCGCCACTTCTGTTTCTGGTCAGCCGGCGCCAACCGCCATCCCGCCGACCGCTGCGCCGGCCCAGACTGCGCTGCCCGTAGCCACCCCGACCTCCACGCGCATTTCCGCGCCGCCTGACGCCCCGACTGCCACCGTCACCCCGGTACCGCCGACTTCAACGCCTTTTCCCACAGCCACGCCGGTGCCGACGTTCAACCTGTCCGTCGCCGGGCAGGCTGTGACCGGTACAACGGCCCGCGGCGACGGCGGCGGCGCGCTGTCGTTGACGCCCGCTCCCAACGCCCCCGGCAACAAGTACCGGCTTGGGACGATGGTCACGTTCACCCCGCTTCCAGACCCTGACTTTGATCTCCTCTTCTGGAGCGGCGCTTGTACCGGGGCCGTCGAGCGCTGCTCAGTGACGATTACCGCGGACGTGAACGTCAACGCGACGTTCATCAGGCTCCCGGCAATCCGCGTCAACGATGTCCATGCGACAGGTGGGACCATTGCGCTGACGAGCGGCACGATAATCGTGTCGCCGGTCCCCAACGCCAGCGCCGCCCGATACCGGGCAGGGACCAAAGTCACACTCACGGCGTTGCCAACCGCCGGCTACGCCGTGCTCTCCTGGGGAGGCGCCTGCGCCGGCTCGGTGAACGTGTGCGAGGTCATCGCTGACAGCGACAAGAACCTTCGCGTCACATTCGCCCAGGTCGTCATTTCGGTCAACGGCAGGTCAGTGGACAGCAACCTCATCGCGGTGACTGGCGGCCTGGTGAACGTTTCCCCGGCGCCCGACGCGCCGGCAGGCCGGTTCACAGCCGGCAATGTGGTCACCCTGACGGCCCAGCCCAACCCGGGCATGAAGTTCAAGGCCTGGACAGGGGCGTGCGCGGGGGTCGGCGAGGTCTGCAAGCTCACGATGGACGGTGCGAAGCAGGTCACCGTAGAGTTCATTCCGCTGTAGGCCAGGCCGACGGCGACGGGCCAGGTCGCCAATCAGCACAATGACACGAAAGCGACAGGGCCGGGCATGCAGCCCGGCCCTGTCGCGCTGTTTAGCTCAGTATACCCGCCCTCCACTTGCGAATGGGCCCGGGTGACAGGTCAGCTCGCCAGT
>CAYWBD010000398.1:0-14922 GCA_964456315.1 uncultured Thermoflexus sp. | reverse complement strand
CCACGATCCCCGAGGAGATCCCCAGCCCGACGCCGAGGATGGCCACGAGCGAGTGCTCAACCAGCGCCATGTTGAAGTATGAGGACCGGCTGAACCCCAGGGACCGCATGTACGCAGC
This sequence comes from uncultured Thermoflexus sp., assembly GCA_964456315.1. Taxonomy (GTDB): domain Bacteria; phylum Chloroflexota; class Dehalococcoidia; order Lucifugimonadales; family Lucifugimonadaceae; genus SHXW01. The sequence goes on along the minus strand of CAYWBD010000398.1, from coordinate 14,804 downwards.
GTCGGCCTGAGTGCGCCGGGCATGCGCAGACAGGTACGTGACGTAGCCCAGGACGGCCGCCAGCCCCGTCACCGCTACCCCGACCAGCCCGATGCCCCTCCACCCGGCCACGGCTATCGGGTCCACGACAGACTCCTCGACCAGCTCCGCCCGGTCCCCTATGGCGGCTGCGCGGAACGAGTTTCGCAACAGCGCGGAGACCCTGGCGTGGTGAGCCGGGTCGGTGCTCACGTAGAGCTCATTTGCGCCCATCTCCGAAAGCCCGCGCAACTCAACGAACCCGACCAGCGAGTCGACATCCATTATCAAGAACGGGTCGTTGGTGGGGTTGAGAGTCGGGAAGTAGTCGACCGTCTCAACAACGACCACGGGCACGTACGCGCCGCTCACAGCAACTACGAACGGCTGGCCGACGCGGCTGCTGGTCAGGGCCATGAAGAGCTTGCTTGCCAGGGCCGGCAGCGGCGCCGCGGTCGCCGTGCGGTAGATGCCCCTGATGCCGCTATCGGTGCCGCGCCCCAGGACCATCCTGCCCACGGTCCGCCCGGGCGATGGGCCAGTAAGGGGAGGCTCGCCGGCCAGACCGTATGTCGTGTCCAGGCCCTCCGAAGTCGGCATCCCGGTCCAAAGGCCAGGCTCCTCGAAGTCCACGAACACCTCCACCCTGGAGGTGCCGGAGGCAGCAGGGATGATCGCCTGAATGTCATCGATGGAGAGGACGGTGGGGTGCCCGCCATCCGGGCCAGCAAGCTCGTAGGTCTGGATCGAGACCAGTTGAATTGGCGGGACCATGCCCGAGACCCGCCCACTCTGGTACTGCCACACCCCGGCTGACGGCCCAAGCGTGACCGTCTGGCTCCCGCCAGATGAGTCACGCAGGACCATCCACACGAACAGGTCCCGGACAGCGGGCTCCGCCTTCACCCACGCGCCGATCTCCTCTGCGCCTTCAGGCAGGTAAAGCGGGTCCGGCTTCACATCCACCTCGAGCCTGGCGAGCAGGTCGGGCAAAGGTTGCTTCGCGAAGTCCTCCCGGAACCAGGAGACCTTGGGGAACTCCTCGCCCTCCACTGCGAACATGGCGAACCTGGTCCCCACCGAAGTCGTACCGTGGCTCGCGCCCTGCCTGAACGCCTTGGACGCGGCGTTCACGCCGTCCAGCGCGCGTATGGAGTCCACGGTGGCCTGGTCGATGCGGGCCCGCGGGTTCGACGGGGACAGGCGCAGGTCGGCGGCGACCTCGTAGTTGATCTGCTCCTCGTTGCTCCGTTCGAGGGTGGAGGCCACAGTCCCTGCGATCACTGCCAGGCCCGCAGACAGCACCAGCAGCAGCACCGGCCAGGAGTACCAGTAGGGGCTCCTGCCCAGCCTCCAGAACCCGACGGCCAGCCACGCCGTCGCCGTCCGCGCCGCGACCCACGACGAGAGTCTCGCTACCAGCGGGAACACCCGCAGGAAGATGAGCGTCGCGGCCACCAGGAACATCGCGGGGGCGAACAGGAGCGTCAGGTCAAAGTTCGCCTCGCCCTCGGAGCCCGCGCCGGCCACTGTGCCGCTGGAACGCAGCTCCCACCAGACCAGTCCGCCCAGCGCCAGCAGCAGGACGTCGAAGTAATAGCGCTGGAAAAACGGCGGGCGGTCCGGCCGGGCCTCGGACTCCCGCTGCGACGCCACCCGCCGGCGCGTCGATGACAGGACCGGCACGACCAGGATCAGGAACGCCGCCAGCCCGGCCGCTGCAGACCAGGCCCACGCCTGCCACGCGACCTCCACTGGCAACGCCCCGCCTGCGGTGACTGGCTCATAGACCGGCAGCCGGCCCACCTGCGACACGAGCACGACCGCGATGACCGGCGCGATGAGCACCGGCAGGCCGATGAGCCCCAGACACTCGATGAGGTACAGGCGCACGACCTGCATCACGCTCAGGCCGCGGCTCCGCAGCATCACCGTGTCCGGCTCGCGCTTGCGGGCGAGCAGGCCGGACACCAGGAACAGGTAGTAGGCGACCACCGCCACGGCCATCGCCGCCAGCAAGAACATGGGGATACGCGCGAAGAGGAGCTTGCGCTGAAGCTCGGTAAAAGTCGGCTCCAGGCCGCTGATCGTGTTGGGGTTCGTGATGGCCTTTTCGAGCCGCTCCTCGAACGTGTTGATAGTGGCGAGGAGGTCGCCGACGGTCATCTCTCGCAGCGTCTCGGCGCGGGTGAACAGCCACCACCAGTAGGTAGCTGGCAGCCCGGCCGTGACCTGGGCCACCCCGTCCAAGACCGGGGACTTCTGCGCCACCAGCGTGGCCCCGAGGTCCTGTTCTTCACGAGTTGGGAACGGGAGCAGGAGCGACTGGCCCAGCCCGAGCCAGAACACGTCGTTCCAGTCAAGTGGCTCGAACACGCCGGAAACGCGGGCGCGCAGCGTGCCGTGGCGGCTTGCGCCGGGGGTGGCGTCGATCTCGTCCCCAACTTTTAACTGGAGCTGCCTGGCCCGGCTGCTCGGGAGCGAGACCTCGATGATCGGCGCGCCGTCGGCTGACAGCCCCACCTCGCCGCTGGGGGCCTCTCCCTCCAGGTAGTCGACGTGCGCGTCCAGGTTGGAGAAGTAGAGGAAGCTGACCTCTGAGGCGAGCGGGTCAGTACGGATGCGCTCGCCCTGCATGGCCCAGAAGAACAGCGTGGACTTGACGAGGGTCTCGTCGGACTGGACCAGCCCTGGCAAGGACTGGTCCCGCACGCGGGCCACCGCGAGGTCGGCGGCCTCGAACTCGGTACGGTCCAGCGAGATGGAGCCGGTCGTGACCTGGATGTTTGGGTTGTACGGGCCCATGCCCGCCAGCGCGTCCGCGACCCCGACCTTCTCTAGCGACCTCAAGTACATCGGGGCGGCGGCTACGACCACCGCAGCCAGCAAGATGCCGGCGAACGCACCGAGCAGCAGCCGGCGGTCGCCGCGTCCGCGCCGGACTATGAACCTAAGCAGGCTCAGGGTCGCTCCAGTCCAGGTGCCCCCGCAGGGCCGGGGGGGGCAAAGACGGTAGTCTGCGTAATGACGACCGGGACGTGCGGCCCGGTTTCCGGGCCACCCCGGCGGGACGGCCAAGGATACTTCAAATCCCGGCGCCGCTTCCCGCGGCCCGCGCGCCTGGCACGATACCCTGTACGCTCTGCCGGCCGAGCGGGTCTCGGTGGACCCATTTCAGGGAAGTACGGACGGAGCCCATGCCCGGTCTCGCAAGGACGCCGCGACCCGACGCCGCGGCCTCCGGAATACTACCCGTGCTGCGTCTCAGGTACGCAGGTGCGCTGCTCCTGTGCATCCTCGCGGCGGCGGCGCTCGCCGGCTGCCGGGCCCCCGCTCCCGTTGCGACCCCGACGGCGTTCGTCCTGCCCCCGACCCCGACAGCGATAACGTTCCCCTCGACGCCCACAGCGATAACGTTCCCCTCGACGCCCACGCCTGCAAGGCCGACCGGCCCGGCAGTCGTGTTGACGACGCCTCAGATCGTTGAGCTCCTGCGGCCCTCGGTCGTGCAGGTGGCGGTCCTGAAGTCGGGCGCCACCGGAGTCGGCACCGGGCTGGTGTTCGACAACCTTGGACACGTGCTGACCAACTGGCACGTCATCGACGGCGCATCAGACATCCGGCTCACGTTCGCGGACGGCCAGGTGTTGCAGGCAGAGCTGTTCAGGGAGGAACCCCTGGTTGACCTGGCCATCGTCAACGTCCGGCGGGACGGCCTCCGCCCGGCGCTGTTAGGGGACTCAAGCAAGCTGCTCGTGGGCGAGGACGTGATCGCCATCGGCCACGCGCTCGGCCTACCCGGCGGCCCTACCGTGTCCAAGGGGGTGGTCAGCGCGCTTGACCGCACGATCATTCGCTCCGAGGGCGATGACCTGACAGGCCTGATACAGACCGACGCGGCCATCAACGAAGGGAACAGCGGCGGGCCGCTGGTGAACACCCTTGGCGAGGTCATAGGTCTCAACACGGCGCGCATTCAGGGGGGAGACGGCATCAGCTTTGCCCTGAATGTGAACGAGGTGAAGCTGACCGCGACGCGGCTGATCGCCCTGGGCCCGCCGCCGCCGCCGGGGTACCTGGGGGCGTTCGGGTCAGACATCACCGCCGGGCTGGCGATACTGCTCGGCCTGCCCGTGTCGTCCGGGTTTGGCGTGGAAGAGGTTGACCTGTTATCACCGGCGGCGCGGGGCGGCGTCAGGGTGGACGACATCATCGTCGGCATGGACGACACACTCGTCCGGAGCGGAGGAGACCTGACCAAGTTCCTGCGCCGTCACCCGGCCGGGTCAAAGGTGCGGGTCCGCGTCATCAGGGGCAGCCCGTTCACAGGCTTTGGCCTGCTGGCCTTAGACCTGACGCTCGGGGAGCGCGACACTCCGTGACCGTGGGCAGGCGCCGCGTGTAAGTGAGCAGGGGGTCCCGATGGCAACACAGGACGAACTGGCCGGGAAGGTGGCCATAGTGACCGGTGCGGGGCGCCTGCGGGGCATCGGGCGCGAGTCCGCGCTTGTCCTGGCCCGGATGGGGGCTGACGTTGTCATCACGGGCACAGGGCGGGACCCGAAGACCTACCCGCCGGACGAAAAGAAGGTGGGCTGGCGCGACATAGAGAGCGTCGCCGAAGAGGTCCGCAAGCTGGGCCGGCGGGCCCTGCCGCTGGTCGTAGACGTCGCGGACGAAGCCCAGGCCCAGGGCCTCATAGACCGGACGGTGCGCGAGCTGGGCCGCGTGGACATCCTGGTGAACAACGCCGCCGCGCCGTATGGCAAAGACCGCGTGCCGGTGGCTGAGGTCGAAGCGGCCGTGTTCCGGCATGTCATTGAAGTCAAGGTCATGGGCACGTTCCTCTGCACCCGCGCCGCGGTACGCCAGATGCTCAAGCAGGGCCAGGGTGGGCGGGTGGTCAGCCTCTCATCCACGGCAGGAAAGCGCGGGGCGCCCAACATGGCGGCGTACAACGCCTCGAACTTCGCTGTGGACGGCTTCTCGCAGGCGCTGGCCAAGGAAGTCGCCGCCAAGGGGATTACCGTGAACTGCGTCTGCCCGGGCCTGATCGAAACGGCGCGCATGGACCCGCTGGGGCGCGGTGAAGGCTGGCAAAAACGAGTCGAGGGCATACCGGTGGGCCGGGTCGGCGAGGACTGGGAGGTGGCCGAGCTTGTCGGCTACCTGTGTTCGCCGAGGGCCGCGTACATCACCGGGCAGGCCATTAACATAAACGGCGGCACCGTGACCGAGCGCTGACGTCGCGCCCGGACCGGCGCAGCCCGCCGGGACACTGTTACCGGCCTCCAGCAATGTCCGGCGTACTGTGATCGCCAGCCCCGTGGCGTGCCGGGATTGGGATATGCCAGCATCGGCCAGGCGGTGCCCCGCGGCCGCTTCGGGGCAAGCGACGTCCACAGTCAGCCGACAGAGTCAGGTAACCGCTACACCGCGGCAAGATCATGCCTTTCCCTCGTTCTTGGGCACACAGGCGCAGCCGCAAGCTCAGGCGGCAGCAGTATGACGCCATCAGCCGCATCGGCCTTTCCACATCCGGCTCGCCGGTCTCCGGAGAGACAGCGCTGTGCATCGCCTACATGTGTCCCTGGGCACACGCCTGCGCCTGGGCGGCGCCCCGGCCCGCGCTGGTGCCTCAGCGCCGCTGCCTGCGCTACTACCCGGAGCCGTCGCGCCCCGAGACCGGACTCAGTGACCACTCCATGGACGCCCTGGCGGCGCTGCGTGAAGGTGGAGAGCGGTTTGGGGCCGTGACCATCGCGGTGCTTGACCAGTTCCGGCCCTCCGGCCCAACACCGAGCTTCCACCAGAAGCGTCCCCAGAGGCCCGCCTACCCCGGCCCCGCCATCGCCGTGCGCACACAGGCATGAAGCGCTGGCCGCGGGTGACTGTTGGGCCCGAGTCTGCACCGGTCCATCGGTCCGGCGCGCCCGGTCGCGATATAGCTCACATCGCCCTAACAAATGCCCGGTAAGCTGGACGCCAGTTCCGTGCGGCCAGGCCGCGCCGCCATGCGGCCGGGGTACTCAGCCAGATGATGCCAACCGAACGAGTACGGACCTCCGCGGCCGTCGAGCTTGCGGGCTCTGCCGAGGCTTCCGCAGAGAACCTCGTCAAGTTCGACTCTGCAGAGGTCGTCCTGGAGACGCGCAGCCTTAGCGTCACCTACAACGGCAAGCCCGCCATAGAGAAGATCAACTTCCAGGTGCCGCGCAACAAGGTCGTCGCCCTCATCGGGCCGTCCGGGTGCGGCAAGAGCACGCTCATCCGCTGCTTCAACCGCATGAATGAGCTGATCCCCTCGGCCCGGGTCCAGGGCCAGGTGCTCTTCGGCGGCAAGGACATCTACACCCCCCAGACCGACGCCACCGAGATCCGGTTCCGCATCGGCATGGTGTTCCAGCGGCCGAACCCGTTCCCGAAGAGCGTCTACGAAAACGTCGCGTTCGGGCTGCGGATCAACGGGTTCAAGGGGGACCTGGACGAGGTCGTCGAGAAGTCGCTGCGGCGGGCGGCGCTCTGGGAAGAGGTCAAGGACCGGCTCAAAGACAGCGGGCTAAGCCTCTCCGGCGGCCAGCAGCAGAGGCTGTGCCTGGCCCGCGCGCTGGCAGTCGACCCCGAGGTCGTCTTGATGGACGAGCCGGCCTCAGCGCTTGACCCGATCTCCACTTCGCGCATCGAAGACCTGATCGGCGAGCTAGCCAGCCAGGTCACGATCGTGATTGTGACGCACAATATGCAGCAGGCGTCCCGTGTGTCTGACTTCGCCGCCGTGCTCATGGCTGGCGAGGAACGCATCGGCCACCTCGTGGAGTACGGCACCAACAGCCAGGTGTTCGGCAACCCCCGGGACCCGCGGACAGAGGCCTACGTGACAGGCCGCATCGGGTGAGGTTGGGCGCGGGCTAGTGGCCCGGCCCGGAGACAGCAAGTTGCTTTCCGCCCGCCAGACTTTCGACCGCGACCTGGGCCACCTCGAGTCCGAGGTGGTGCTGATGGGTGGCCTGGTCGAAAACGCCATCTTCAACTCGCTCGACGCCCTCAAGGGCCGCCAGTTGGATGTCTCTCGCCAGGTGGTCGAAGAAGACGCGCGCATCGACCAGAAGCGTTACGACATCGAGAACGCCTGCGTCGAGCTTGTCCGGCGGGAGGCGCCAGTGGCAACTGACCTCCGCCGCATCATGGCGGTGCTCCACATCTCCAGCGAACTCGAACGCATGGGGGACTACGCCAAGGGCATCGCACGGCTCAGCTTGCGCATGGGCAACGAGCCGCCCCTCAAAGAGCTCATCGACATCCCGCGCATGGCGGAGCTGGCGGTGGCGATGCTGAAGCGCAGCCTCGAAGCGTTCCTGGAACGAGACCCGGCCGTCGCCGAGAAGCTGGCCCGCAGCCTGGCGGCAGACGATGACGCCGTGGACGAACTCTACGCAGTTGTGCAAGACGAGCTGTTCACTTTGATGAAAAAAGACCCCGAGAACATAGAGCGGGCGACGTATCTGATGTGGGCAGGGCACAACGTGGAGCGCATCGCCGACCGCGCTACCAACATCGCAGAGCGGGCGATCTACCAGGCGACCGGCCGTATTGTGGACGTGGGCACGACCTCGCCAAGGGCCGGCCACTAGGCCGGTCTGGGCCGCAGGTTGGGGCTTTGATAACGACCGCGACGCGCGGAGGGTCAGGGACAGGCTGACACCACCTGGCCCCACCTACCGGTAAAGCAGCGCTCCGGCGATGGACACGAATGATGCGTCTTCGCTGTCGGCCGGGCACTGCCGATATCCGAACCAGGAGCCGGTCGCGCCCTCCGCTGCCCACAGCGCCATGTAGATAGGCGCAAGCCCGCAGATGCGATAGGCGTCTCCGACAGACCTGACACCCTCCAGGAACCCCGAACGGTCGCCGAGCGCCACGGCGTCCATGAGGTCGCTGTCCGCAGCGCCGACACGGTCGCGGTCCGTCCCCGTCACCGGGAGCCGGTCGCCAAACGCGGGCCCCACATGCGCCAGGTCGGCCGCAGCAATGAAGACCGTGCGCTTGCGTCTTGCGACATCCTGCAGCATGCGGACGGCGCTGGCGATATGCGCCACCGTCTCCGGGGAGCCTACTGCGACGCCTGCACGCGGACCGGCAGCCACGTACCTGTGGAGTGAACCGCACAGCACCGGCAACGTCGTCACCGCTCGCCCAGCGGCGTGGTGCAGCCACACCGCGGCCAGCTCGACTGAGTGCTCGCCGATGTGGTTGAACTCATCGGAAAATGGGTGGCCTGGCAGCTCCGGGTCGGCGCTCAGCACACCGGCCAGGTCGCTGACGAGCACGACGTCGGACGGCAGGCTGCCCAGCGGCGTGGCGTAGCGCTGCCGGGTCAGGGTCATGCGGGGCCCATCACCGTTGTGGTCGGTGCCGAATATAACGGCTAGCTCGATGTCCTCAAGCCCCGGCCGTGCCTGGTCCCAGACCGCGTAGTAACTCGGGCCGCCACGTGCGTAGTCAATGTGGGGGGAGACAATGGCGGCCAGCGTGCCTGTCGGCGATGTCGCAACTGGCTGGTAGCCATTGCGATAGCCGTCAAGCTGCGCCTTCATTGCGTCCGGCTCCGGGGCGTACACGGGCCCGGCCAGGGCAGGCGGACGAAAAGGCGCCCGACGGTAATCAGCGAGCCGCTGGTCCCGCTCGGCCCGGTAGGCGCCGTTTTCGAGCATGAACAGCGAGTCGAGCTGTTCGAACACCTCACGTAGCGCTTCTGGCGACGCAGGTGAGGCCCCGCGCAACGCGCCCGCGGCCGCGATCTCGGCAACTGTGCGTGTGCCGTCTGCGAGTGCGAGGTAGTGCGCCATCTGGCGCGGGACGAGAAGCGCCTGTTTGGCGAACCCGCGCGGGTCTGAAAGCACCAGGTAGTCGTCGCCCTGGCGCTGGACGCGCTTCACGTCCACGGGCCGGAGCCTGGGACATCCCGGAAGGGCTGGCCGATCAGTCGGGCTCGTCAACAAAATGGCTCGGACATCGGGCCCTGTCCGCCTGTCAGGCGACAATAATGCAGGCAGGCGCAACTGCGCCTGCCTGCATGTCAGTTGCGGGCGACAGGTAGCGGACTATCGTACAGGCGCGAGCTCGACCAAATAGCGGTCCGCCGACTTCCGCTGCGGTACGTTCCGGACACCGGGCGCGGACTGGCCGCCGGGCCGGGCAAACAGCGGGAGCGGGGGCGTCCGCGGCCTGAACAGCGACCTCGCCGCGAGCTCTTGGAGCGTCAAGAGCGGGCCCTCTTCGTCCTCGGCGGGCGCAGTTTGCGGAAGGCCCCCGCGCTGGAGCACACGGTGGACCGTGCGCGTGCTCACGCCGAACTGGGAGGCTATGGCCGCCACCGGCACACCTGATTGGCGCAGCCGCATGACCTCTGCGTCCCGGTCCTTGCGGTTTTCACGCTGCAGCCAGCCCGGGTCGTCGTACTTGCACATCTGGAGCGGGCAGGTCAGACAAGTGGCCGAAACATCGCAGCCGTCGTCACGGTAGCGGGTGTTCTCGGGCAGGGTGTCGGGCCGGACGTGGGCGAGCGTGGGGACAGGCGGAGCAAAGGCGAGGGTAGTCATTGGGTTGTCCTCAGTTCGTGATGGTCGTTTTGCTCATCGCGCTGGACGCCCGGCGCGTGCATGGGCAGTGTTGGGTGCGACACGCTCCGGACCCTGTCAGGTGGCAGCCTGGCTGGCGAGCCACGCCAAGACATGGCTGGGCGGTCGCGGACCGTCGTCCAGGAGTCCGAAGTGACGCCGGATGCCGTCGCCGGCCTCTGCCGAGATGGCGTCGCGGCGGGCTGCCTCATAAGCCGAGCCCGTGGCCCCCGGCAGTCCGTAGTAGACCTTGGTCAGGCCCGGCGACCGGGCGCGTGGGCCGACGCGGGCTGCATACCAGTCAGCCCCAATCCGGTGGGCCTCCACGACCTCTAGTAGCGAGTCCGGCGCGGGAGCGCGCTCGGGGACAGGGAGGTCGGCGCTGACGAAGATGTGTGCGGCGCGTTCAAGCCGGACGGTGCGAGCACCGTCGGGCCGCCAGGCGTCTGCCAGGCCGGCGTCAGAGAGCGAACTCACAAGGGCGAGCATTGCCGGGTAGGTTTCGCCCGTGAAAGACGGCGACACCGTGGCGGACGTCCCGCCGGTGCCCTGCCGCATCACCAGCAGCCATGTCCGGAGCGGCGTGACCAGGCGGGTCACAGCGGCAGCGTCCGGCGCGTCCACCGCGAACGTGAGACCAGCGCCGGACACAACCGACCGGAGCACCTCCCTACCGAACTGGGTGCAGGGCCGTTCCGAGGGCGTCGCAGGGAGTACGGGCCGGGAGACGACAGGGCGTTCGAGGGTCGCCAGCATCGTGTCCTCCTTGGGGGCCGCAGGGCGATTAGCCGAGCGCCACTGGACAGAACGTGCGTTCTATTATGAACAGATGTGCTACACCCGTCAAGCGCCACGGCAGCCTTATTGGGCCACTCTTCCGGCAGGCCATAGAATCTGACTGTGGACAAGACAGCGACAACAGGCCCCACCTCGGCACCCGCGCCTTTGAGCTCAGGGCCGGACAGCCCCGTCGGGGCCAGCGACCCGTCGGTCGCCGAGACCGAACGAGACCAGGTCCAGGCCGCTGACCTGCTGGAGTTCCCGCGCGTCCTGCAGATGCTCGCCGGCAAGACACGGTTCTTCCTGGCAGGAGAGCGCGCCCGGTCGCTGGCCCCGTCTGCAGACCTCGACGTAGTCGTCCGGCTCCAGGAGGAGACTGCCGAAGCCGAACTCATGCTGTCGGTAGCCGGCGACATCGGCCTCGCCGGCGCCGACGACCCGCGGCCGCTGCTCCGCCGCGCCGCGCTCGGCGGCGTGCTCACCGGGCAGGAGCTGCTGCGGACCTCGTATCTCTTCGAGTCCATCTGGGTGGCAAGGCGCGTCATCGAGTCCATGCGCGGGCGCCTGCCACGGCTGGAGGCGATCGCGGCGACCGTCCCTGACCTGCGTGGCCTGAAAACCCAGATGCTGGAGGCGCTGGACCAGCGCGGCGATGTGCTGGACACCGCCACGCCGCGCATGGGGCCGCTGCGTGAGAGGGCTGCCGCCGCTTATCAGCGACTTGTGAGGCTTCTAGAACGCATGGGGGCCGACCCCGACGTGCGCGCCGCCTTGCAGTCGCCCGCGGTCGCCACGCGCGGCGACCGGCTGGTGCTGGAGGTGAAGTCAGAGCGGCGCAAGGCTGTGCCGGGCATCGTCCATGACGTGTCCGGGACGGGCCAGACCCTGTTTGTCGAGCCGCTCCAAGCCGTCGAGCGCTGCAACGAGTGGCGGGAGCTTGCCGCAGAGGCGCGTCGTGAAGAAGAGCGCGTGCTGCGGAGGCTGTCGAAGCTGGTCGGCGAGCGTGAGGACGCGGCGCTCGACGCCGTAGACGCAGCCGGGGAGCTGGACTTCATTGTCGCCCGGGCGCGCCTGGGCCGGGCGATGGAGGCGCACCGCCCAGAGACCCTGCCTCCGGGCTCTGACCTTTCAGTGCGGTTGGCCGCCGCCCGGCACCCGTTGCTGGGCAACGGCGCGGTGCCCGTGTCGGTGTATTTGGGGCCGGGGTTCCGCGGGCTGGTGATTACGGGGCCGAACACGGGCGGGAAGACCGTTGCGCTCAAGTCCATCGGGCTGCTCGCGCTCATGCACCAGGCCGGGCTGCAAATTCCGGCCGAGGACGGGTCCGCCCTGGCCGTTTTCGACGGCGTGTACGCAGACATCGGTGATGCGCAGAGCATCGAGCGCTCGGTGTCCACGTTCTCTTCGCACATGGGCAATGTCGTCCGCCTGCTGCGCCACGCCGGGCCTGCCTCGCTGGTGCTCCTGGACGAGCTTGGGACCGGCACCGACCCGGAAGAGGGGTCTGCGCTGGCGCGGGCTGTACTGTCGCACCTGGTGGCCACGGGCGTCACGACGGCGATCACGACCCACCACCGGACCGTCGCTGAGTTCGCGGGCGCCACGCCGGGGATGCGCAACGCGTCCGTGGAACTCGACCCGGACACGATGCTCCCCACCTACCACCTGGTGATGGGCGTCCCCGGACGCAGCTACGCGCTGCACGTCGCGGCGCGCCTCGGCCTGCCGGAAGAGGTCCTGTCGCAGGCGCGGGCGCTGGTCGACCCGCAGCATGCGAGGGCAGAGTCGCTCCTGAGCCAGATGCAGCGTGAACGTGACGAGCTGCGGCGTGCTGGCGTCGCAGCGCAAGAAGCGCTGACCAAGGCCGAGGCGGCGCGCAAGGAGCTGCAGTCCCGTCTGGCGCAGGTCGCCCGCCAGCAGGAGGACGTCATAGAGCGCACCAGGACAGAGCTGCGCAATGAGGCGGAGGAGGTGCGGCACAGCCTGCGCCGGATCGTCGAGGAGGCGAAGGAGAGCGCCAACATCGCCGCGGCGCGTGCATCGGTCAACCGGGTCAAGCAGGCGCTGTCTGAGCCGACGTGGCTGCCCATCGCCGCGCCGGAGCCCGGGCTGGCGGAAGGGGCGCCGCCTGGACCGCCGCGCCCAGTCCAGGCCGGCGACACTGTCGAGATCAAGGGCCTGAACGTCAAGGCTGAGGTCACGGCTGTGGGGCACGACGGTGTCGCCGACTTGCAGATGGGCGGAGTGCGGATTCAGCTCAACGTGAAGCAGCTACGCCGGGTCGACGGGCCGCCGCCCGCTGGGCCGAGACTGCCTGACGTCAGCGTCCAGGCCGCCGCGCCGCTGGAGCCTGCAAGCTCGGAACTGGACATGCGCGGGGCACGGGCGTCTGAGGCCCACGAGATGGTCGGCGCGTTCGTGGACAAGTGCCAGCTGGCTGGGATGTCCCAGTGCAGGATCATCCACGGCACGGGCACTGGCGCCCTGCGTGACGCGGTCAGAGAGGCGCTGGCGGGGTCTCTGGGCGTGTCGGGGTTCGGCCCGGCGGAGCAAGCCGAAGGCGGGAACGGCGTCACGGTCGTTGACCTGGCCTAGCGTCCCGCCGGAGACCGCGCCTCGGCCGGTGACGCTGGTATGCGGGTGCGTCTACCTCAGGTTCATCACCGGGCGCAGGCCGGGCGGGAGCGTGCGCTGCACAGTCAGGGAACCGCCCTGGCCCGGCACGATCTCGAGGATGAACCGCCGCGCCTTGGTGATAAGCGAGTTCGTGCTGGTGAGGCCGCCCGAGCCGCCGCCGTTTGCTGTGTTCCCGTCGGTGTAAAGGGCGGAGTTGTCAGCGGACGTCGCCACGGCGTTGTCCCGGTCAAGCAACCACACCGTGATCTCGGCTTTCTCACCCTCTTCGAGCAGGTTGTCGCCGTTGTTATCGCCCACAAACTGTGCTGACCATGGCACGTTTGGCAGTCTTTGCAACTCATCTGCGTAGATCATGATCGTGGCGACGACCGCGCCGGTGTTCACGTCGGGGTCGAGCCCGGTTGCATTCGCTGTGTAAGGCGGGGTCAGGTCCACCGGCTCGCCGGCCAGCGAGTTGGCCAGGATGAAGCTCACCTTGTACGCCGTTTCCGCGGAGCCGACTTTCGCCGTGTAGGCGAACGCCGCGCCCTGCTGGCGCAGTATCGTCCGCGTCTCCCTCAGGCCGGCGTGGATGGTCGCCTTGTTGGCCTCAGATGAGAACACGCCTGCGGACAAGACGGTGAAAGCGAACACTGACGCCACGACCACGAACGCGATCAGCACGATCGCCGTCTCAAGGCCGGTGATGCCGCGCTCGCCGTCCGGAGACGTGCCGCCTCTGTGTACGCGACCCGCGCACAACCAATGCATGGCCAGGACCCCCCTCGCACTCCACCCGGTCCTGTCCCAGGCCCGCCGCCCCTTGGTTCCCCCCTCAAGGCGGTTGGCCCGGCCCCCCAGGACCGGGGCTGCGTGTCTGTCCATCATGCTGGCGTGCGGGCACGCACCTGGGCGTCGGGAAAATTGCCTAGTGATATCGGGCGGCGCGCCTAACTACGCGCTGCCAGAAGGCGGGACGGGTGGCCCCCGGCGCGACCGGAAAGGCGCGGGCCGTGCGATTCCCGTGAACACACCGTCAACCCCGGGTCCCCGTTTACCCTGAGCTTGTCGAAGGGCGAACGGGTGGCGAGGGCCGACTCCACATCGGGAGGGGGTGCCCACAAAGTGGGCGCGGGCGAGGGACGTTGGACAATGGGCCCTCGCCTGTGCTCGGGGTGAACGGGTGCGAGCCGGGACATGGGCCCTCGCCTGTGTTCGGGGCGAGCTGAGAAGCGCCGCTGCGCAGTAGCCGCCGCTATGCGGACAAGGCGCGCCTGGCTGCGGCGACCGTCTCGGCCACATCGGCGTCCGTGTGCGCGAGCGACGGGAACCAGGCCTCGAACTGGGACGGCGGCGGGTAGACGCCGTTGGCGACCATGCCGTGGAAGAACTTCGAGAATGCGGCCCGGTCCGCGCGGCCGGCCGTGGCCATGTCTGTTACCGGGCCGCGAGTGACAAACACCGTGAACATGCCGCAGACGCGGTTGATAGTCGCCGGGACCTCGGCCTCCCGGAACGCCGCGGCGAGGCCATCGGTCAGGTTGCCGGTGACCTGCTGCAGGCGCTCGTACGCCCCCGGCTTCTTCAGGGCCTCTAGCGTGGCGATGCCAGCCGCCATGGCCACCGGGTTGCCGGAAAGCGTCCCTGCCTGGTACATGGGCCCCAGCGGCGCGACGTGCCGCATGATCTCGCGGCTTCCGCCGTACGCGCCCACCGGGAACCCGCCGCCCACGACCTTGCCGAGGCACGTGATGTCCGGCGTCACCTTGTACA
>CAYWBD010000397.1:0-5484 GCA_964456315.1 uncultured Thermoflexus sp. | reverse complement strand
CTGGAGCTGGTACGGGTCATGGAGGACGTCATCAGCGCCCTCGAGAACAGTCCGGACGTTGCAGACACGGCGACCGCCCGTCTGGCGGCAGGGGAGTTGCGTAGCGTGATCGGCAATATCCGGACCGGCTAGAGCTGGGATCACGCGAAGCGGTGCGGTTCAGACGCAGGCCGCGCATCACCACGGCCTGGCGGCGCCATAAGGAGTGTGGATTGAACTCAGAAAAAGACAACGCTCAGGCGTCCGGGGGCGGAGACGTGACGGGCGCCGGGCCACAGGACGAGACCCTCGCGGCTGCGCCTGGCCCTGCAGCCGCGGGCGAGTTGGAAGAGGCGCTCCGAGAAAAGGACCAGTTCAAGCGCCTGCTCCAGCGCGTGCAGGCCGACTTCATCAACTACCGGAACCGGACCGAAGAGGAGCTGGAACAGGCCCGCCGGGCGGTAGTCCGGCGTTTTGCCACGCGTGTACTCGAAGTGATGGACCTGTTCGACTCGGCCCTGTCGCAGGCCATGACGAGCGGGGTCGATAACAACTGGGTGGGCGGCGTTCGGGCCATACAGCGCAGCCTCGGCGCGGCGTTGGGTTCTGAGGGGATAGAACGGATCAAGGTTCAAGGCGAGCAGTTCGACCCGCGCCGCCACGAGGCGCTCATCAGCACCGCGGCGGCGGACCGGCCCGCCGGCACGGTGTTGCGAGAGCTACGGCCGGGCTACTCACGGGGCAGCGAGGTCATACGGCCAGCGCAAGTTGAAGTGGCGGTTGCGCCGCCCGATGACGTCACGCAGGGCGGGCCGGCCGGGGGGCGGCAGACACAGTAGGCGGGCCGTACGAGGCTGGCGGGGCTCATCGCAGTTCTAAGTGCTAACAAGTCGTAGCCGTGTGCTACAGGAGCGGGCGAACAAATGGCAAAGGTAATCGGGATAGACCTTGGGACGACCAACTCCTGCATGGCAGTCATGGAGGCTGGCCAGCCGAAGGTCATTGAAAACAAAGAAGGGCGCCGGACGACGCCGTCGGTCGTGGCCATCAACGCCAAAACCGGGGAGAGGTTCGTCGGGGAGCTGGCCCGCCGGCAGGCGATCACCAACCCGGAGAACACGGTCTACTCGGCGAAGCGGTTCATTGGGCGCCGCCACGACGACCCGTCAGTCCAGGAGGACATCCGCCGGGTGTCGTTCAAGGTGGGCCGGCGGGACAACGGCGACGCCGGCATCGTGTTCGGCGGCAAGACCGTTGCGCCGGCCGAGATCTCGGCCGCAGTGCTGCGCAAGCTCAAAGAGGACGCGGAGGCCAAGCTAGGCGAGCCCGTGAACCAGGCCGTCATCACCGTGCCGGCGTACTTCAACGACTCGCAGCGCGAGGCCACAAAGGTCGCCGGGAAAGTCGCCGGGCTGGAGGTGCTACGCATCATCAACGAGCCTACCGCCGCGGCCCTGGCCTACGGGCTGGACAAGAAGAAGGTGGACGAGACCATCGTGGTCTACGACCTCGGCGGCGGCACATTCGACATCACTGTGCTGCAGCTCGGCGACGGGGTGTTTGAGGTCAAGTCCACCAACGGCGACACGCACCTTGGCGGGGACGACTTCGACGCGCGGGTCGTGGCGTATGTCGCGGACGAGTTCAAGAACGAGACGGGCATCGACCTGCGCAAGGACCCGTCAGCGCACCAGCGCCTGCGCGTGGAAGCGGAGCGCGCCAAGATAGAGCTGTCGACCGTCATGCAGACAGAGATCAACCTGCCGTTCATCTCTGCTGACCAGTCAGGGCCAAAGCACCTCCAGAAGACGCTAACTCGGGCCAAGCTGGAGCAGCTCACGGAGGACCTCATCGAGCGCACCGTGGCGCCGTGCCGGCAGGCGCTGAAGGACTCGGGCGTGAGCGCGGACAAACTGGACGAGGTCGTGCTGGTGGGCGGGATGACCCGCATGCCCGCTGTGATCGCCAGGGCCAAGCAGATCTTCGGCAAGGAGCCGAACCAGACAATCAACCCCGACGAGGTGGTAGCCGTCGGCGCAGCGGTCCAGGCAGGCGTGTTGCAGGGCGAGGTCAAGGACATCCTGCTTCTCGACGTCACGCCGCTGACGGTGGGCGTGGAGACGCTAGGCGGAGTGCTGACGCCGCTCATCAAGCGCAACACGACTATCCCGACTGAGAAGTCCGAGGTGTTCACGACCGCCGCTGACAACCAGGGCACCGTGGAGATCCACGTGCTCCAGGGCGAGCGTCAGATGGCGACGGACAGCATTTCAATCGGGCGCTTCACGCTCGACGGCATACTGCCGGCCCCGCGCGGCGTGCCGCAGGTCGAGGTCAAGTTCGCCATCGACGCCGACGGCATCCTGACGGTGTCGGCGCGCGACCGCGCGACAAACAAGGAGCAGCACATCACGATCACGGGCCGGTCCGGTCTTAGCAAGGCCGAGGTAGACCGCCTGTTGCGTGAAGCCGAGGCCAACGCCGACGTGGACCGGGAACGGCGTGAGGCAGTCGACACCCGCAACGCCGCCGAGGTGGAGGCGCACCGCGCTGAGAAGGTGCTGCGGGACGCCGGCGACAAGGTGCCTGCGCCGATAAGGACCGACATCGAGGAGAAAATCAAGAGCGTGCGTGAGCTGCTGGCCGGTGAGAAGCCGGACACGGCAGAGCTGGCCGCCGCGGTGAGCGCGCTGCAACAGGCGCAGCAGAAGCTCGGCGAGGCGGTCTACGCCGCGGCAGGGGCGGGCGCAGGAGCGCCGGGCGCTGCGGGCGCGGCAGGTCAGGCTGGCCCGGGCGCGCCAGGGCAGGACGGCGGCAAGCCGGATGACACCGTCGAAGGCGAGTTTCGCGAGGTGAACTAGGCGGGCGGACGCGCGGTTGTTCGGACGGCGCGCCGCGATGTCATTCTGAGCGGAGTGCGCAGCACGGAGCGAAGAATCTCGCTCAAAGGGATGGGCTTCGCCGACGGTCTGTGCGGCGCCGCGCCGCCACGCACGGACATTGAAGCGTAGCCAATTGAGCGAGACTCTTCGCCCAGGCAAGCTGGGCTCAGATTGACGGTGACATGCAGTGCGACTAGATACAGCCGGACTTTACGTCAGGCCAAAGCGCGGGAACACGAGTTCACGGACCGCGGCGACGGCGCGGTCGGCGTAGTCCCGTACCTGCTGTTCGACGTCCGGTGGGAGCGCGGGCGGGTCCGGGTCGGCAAACGTGGTCAAGCCGTTCAGGCTGCGGAATGTGGGCGGAATCTGTTCAGGCAGCCTGAACTCTGCCATCACCGCGAGCGCCATCGTCCAGGCGCGGGCGACTGCGCCCATGTCGTACCCGCCCCCGCCCACCGCGACCCAGCCCTTCGGGCAAGCGTCACCCAGGGACTTCAGCCGGCGCACAGCACTGCCAAACCCCTGCGTGGTGATGCGCATGTGAGTGATCGGGTCCTTGTAGTGGGTGTCTATTCCCAACTGGCAGAACAGCAGGTCTGGTTTGAACGCACGCACTAGCGGCGGGACGACGGCGTCGAACGCCTGCAGCCACACCGCATCGCCGGTGTAAGGGGCGAGAGGCACGTTGACTGAGTAGCCCTCGCCGCCGCCCGAGCCGGTCTCGTTCACGAACCCCGTGCCGGGAAAAAGGAACTGCCCGGACTCGTGGACCGAGATGGTGAGGACGCGGGGGTCGTCGTAGAACGCGGCCTGCACGCCGTCGCCGTGGTGGCAGTCGATGTCGACATACGCGACGCGCAGGCCCTGCTCGGCCAGGCCCTTGATGGCGACCACGCAGTCGTTGAAGACGCCAAACCCCGACGCCTTGCCGGCCATGGCGTGGTGGTGGACGCCGCCGGCCATGGCGAACGCCACATCTGCGTTGCCGGACGTGACGAGTTCGCACGCCAGGATGCTTCCGCCGGCGGTGAGGGCCGATGCCTCGTAGATGCCGGGGACAGGCGGGTTGTCAGCGACGCCGAAGCCATAGCCGCCAAAGCGGGGGTCCCAGTCGCCGCGGCTGACTGCCTGCACCGCGTCGATGTAGTCAGCGTTGTGGTATCGGGCGATCTCCTGCCGGGTGGCCGGCCGTGGAGGGACCTG
Organism: uncultured Thermoflexus sp.; assembly: GCA_964456315.1. Classification (GTDB taxonomy): domain Bacteria; phylum Chloroflexota; class Dehalococcoidia; order Lucifugimonadales; family Lucifugimonadaceae; genus SHXW01. The sequence continues at coordinate 1,417 of CAYWBD010000397.1, read as the reverse complement.
GCGCACGTTTGGGGCAGAGAAGAGCCCGGCCGCCTGCATGAGGTCGTGCGTGTGGCGGTACCGGACCGGCTTCAGGGGGTGCGTGGGCCCCATGTCCAAGCGCGACTGCGCATCTGAGTAGACGAGCACCGTGCGGGGAGGTGTGTGTGGGGTCAAGGGCTGAGCGGACTGGCAGAGCATTTCGCCCACAACGAGTCCGGGAGGGGGCGGCGCAGCTTGTTGAGTGGCGGGACAGAAAGTGTCTCTCACCCTAGCCCTCTCCCGGCGGGGGAGGGGACGGACCACGGCGTCGCCAACCCTAGCCCTCTCCCGGCGGGAGAGGGGACGGACGCCGGGCCCGCCGGCCAAGCAAGAAGAGCGCCAGCAGGCCAGCTCCGATACCAAGTCCAATTATGACTGCGAGCGTGGGGGACTTGCTCGCCCCGGGCGTAGCGGCGTCGGGTGGCGGGCTGGCGACGGCGGTTGGCGCGGGAGCAGGTGTGGCCAGCGGTGGAGCAGTGGTGGCCCGAGGCGGGAGAGCGTCCGTCGGCGTCGAAACAGGCTGAACAGATGCAGGTCCGGCGTCCTCTGAGGATGGTGTTGGCGTCGGCAGGCGCGATGCGCCCAGCCCGACCCGCCAGTCGTTTTCGATGTCGTCCAGGGAGACTCCCCACGCCTCACGGGCAGCGTCGTGAACCTTCCGCCCGTCATTAATCTGTTGGAGGAGCGCGGCCAGGCCGTCAGGACCGAACCGCTGGGCCAGGTAGCCGACGAACGCGCCCGACTGCGAGTAAAACAGCGAGATGTCGCGGCTCCGGCCGGGTATCGACCCCATCGAACGCAGCTTCAGCAGGCGGTCCGAGGCCGCGGCGGACGCGATGCGCCCGTTGAGCGCGGCCAGGCTGTCTCCTTCGGAGTACGTGGACAGGCCCTCGTTCAGCCATGACGGCACGTTGGCCGCAAGAGGCGAGTGGACGGCCTGGGCCGTGAGTAGGTGCGTCAGCTCGTGAACGAAGGTGCCTTCGTCTGGCGAGCCGAGCACGAAGAGGCCGTACTCGGGCTGGGCGAACCCGGCGAAGAACTGGCGGTCCGTGGCGGTCTCGCTGACTTTCGGGAAGGCCGAGGTGGCGTCCGAGACCGAGCGGTACAGGACTGCCTTGTAGGCGCGCGCAGGGTCTGCGCCGGTGAGGGCGGCGAGGTCCTGCAGGCGGGACACGGCCGCGGACAGCAGCTCCCGCACGCGGTCCTCGGAGAGGTTGTAATACACCGCGGTGAGGGGACCGGACGTCTGCCGCCGCCACGTGAACCTGGGGTCGAGGTACTCCACGGTCTGCGCGGAGGTGAGGTGGGTGTTGCCGGCGGAGTCGGTGAGCTCGAAGTGATAGTCGAACTCGGTCCCGGGCGGGAAGTAGGCAGACTCTCCGGTCCTGATCGAGAA
>CAYWBD010000396.1:0-2794 GCA_964456315.1 uncultured Thermoflexus sp. | reverse complement strand
GCCGCCTGCCGCACCCGCCGCGCCTGGCCGTCAGCGACCGCTCCCACCTCATCATGCCCTACCACATCGCGCTGGACCAGCTCGAAGAAAAGCGCCGGGGGCGCAGCGCCATCGGCACAACCGGGCGCGGCGTCGGCCCTGCCTACCTCGACAAGGTCGCCCGCTCAGGCATCCGCGCCGGCGAGCTCCTTGACCCCGAGGACCTGGCGATGCGCCTGCCCGACATCGTCAAGTTCAAGAACGAAGTCATCACAAAGATCTACGGCGGCACGCCCGTGAGCCTCGACGACGTCCTGGCCAAGACCAACCACTGGGCCCAGCAGATGGCCGTGCACATCCGCCCGGCCGAAGAGCTCGTCGCCGATGCCCTCGACTCCGGCGCAAACGTCATCCTCGAGGGCGCACAGGGCGCGCTGCTGGACGTCGACCACGGCACCTACCCGTACGTGACCTCCTCCAACCCCACCGTCGGCGGCGCGCTTACCGGCCTCGGGATCGGCCCGCGCAGCTTTGGCGGGGTGGCCGGCGTTTTCAAGGCCTACTGCACGCGCGTTGGCGCCGGCCCGTTCCCGACAGAGCTTGACGACGATACCGGCGCCCACATCCGCCAGAAGGCGCACGAGTTCGGCACGACCACAGGCCGGGCCAGGCGCGTGGGCTGGTTCGACGCCGTGGCCGGCCGTTACTCTGTGCGTGTCAACGGCATGGACTCGATGATCGTGACCCGCCTTGACATCCTGGACGGGTTTGCTTCGATCAACGTATGCGTGGCTTACGAGCTTGACGGCCGCCGGACCGACCGCTTCCCGATTGACTCGGTGCTCCTGGGCCGGTGCAAGCCCATCTATGAGGAACTCCCCGGCTGGAAGGGCACCACCTCGGGCCTCACTGACCCCCGCCAGCTCCCCTCCGGCGCCCGCGACTACGTCCGCCGTCTGGAGCAGCTCCTGGGCATCCCCACTTCGCTCATCTCCACCGGCCCGAAGCGCGCAGAGACCGTCGAGATCCGCCCGCTGATCCCGCGCTAACCGGCTAACTCATCAGCCCTCTCCCAGCGAGAGAGGGTCCGGGTGAGGGAGAAGCCTGCTCAACCGTGGCCTGCCGGAAGCTTCCACGCCCCGGTTGGGGATAGCCAGGCTCAGCGCACGCACGCCACCCGGGTCACCGGAGATTAGCCTCGCGTCTCACTACCGCTTGGTGTTCTCCGCCATGCCGCCCGCCATCTCGCAGGGGAAGATGGAGACACCGGTCCCTCCACCGCCTGTGCCGGGGGTAGCCAGCCAATGCAGGCCACCCGCCCCGGTCCTCTGCATGGACCTGCCGGTGGTACCGGAATCCAGGAGCGTCCACCAATGATCAACCGCCCCGATCCTTCCACCTCGAACATCATCGACTTCGCCACGGCAGCCGAGATAGCCATCGAGCCGGCTCCCACTGCGATGGACCGCTACTGGCTGGTCGGCCTGAGCCTGGTCCTGGTGGGCTGGGCCGGGGTCGCATATTTCGTGTTCACGTCCATGGGCTGGCTGGGCCGCGGCCTGGCCTTCGGCGCCCTGGCAGTGGCCGCGGCGGCGACACTCGCAGTAGTCCGCGGCGGCGCCGTCCGGGAGAGCCCGGTCCTGGTCGCCGCGCAGCCAGAGCAGTACGAACAGCGCCGGGCCGCCTAGTCCCCTCTCCCACCGGGAGATGGCGTGGGTAAGGGACGCTGGATTCCTGCTTCCGCAGGAATGACGGCAATACGGGGCCCACCTCGTAGGGGCACGATGCATCGTGCCCTTGCCCTCCGACCCCTCGACCCGGCTCAGGACAGGCAGGCTCAGGGCGAACGGCTGTGTGCCGGACGCGCGGCCCGCGCCGCACCGCGCATTGCGCTAAAGCACCGACACGTTCGTGTGTCCAGCCCGGAAGGCGGCTGTGGCGTTCCGGGTGTCGAACACAAGCCTGGAGTTCTTCACCACCATCCGGTAGTCCACGTCCGGGTGGTCGGTAACAATTACCACGCAGTCGAGCGCGCTCAGCCCGCCTGCCGAGAGCGGCGATGAGGTCATCGTCTTCCCCTCGACCTCCAGCTCCGGCACGTGCGCGTCGTGGTACGTCACCACTGCTCCGCGCAGTCCCAACAGCCTGATCACCTCGATCGCCGGTGACTCGCGCACATCGCTGACGGCGCGTTTATAGGCCGCGCCCAGCACAAGGACCTTGGATCCCATAAGCGGCTTGCCTTGCCTGTTCAGCAGCTCGGCGGTCCTCTCGACCGTGTACATGGGCATGCGGTTGTTCACCCGGCCCGCGTGGTCGATGAACCCCACCTCGTAGCCGTCCACCCGAGCGCGCCACGTCAGGTAGAACGGGTCGACCGGGATGCAGTGGCCCCCCCAGCCAGGGCCGGGATAAAACGGCATGAACCCGAACGGCTTGGTAGACGCCGCCTCGATCACCTTCCAGATGTCGATGCCCATGCTGTGCGCCACGATGGCCAGCTCGTTGACGAGCCCGATGTTCACGGCGCGGAACGTGTTCTCCAGCAGCTTGGTCATCTCGGCTTCACGCGTTGAGCCGACCGCGACAACCTTCTTGAACACCCTTGCGTAGTGCTCGACTGCCCGCCTCGTGGACTCCTCGTTCACCCCGCCCACGACTTTGGGGATTTCTTGCACCGGGAAGTTGCGATTCCCAGGGTCTATGCGTTCTGGCGAGAACGCCAGGTGGAAGTCCACGCCCGCCTTCAGCCCACCCTGCTCAAGGATCGGACGCAGGAACTCCTCGGTCGCCCCAGGGTAGACGGTGCTTTCCA
>CAYWBD010000395.1:0-20585 GCA_964456315.1 uncultured Thermoflexus sp. | reverse complement strand
CCTGGATGCAGACGAGCCCCGAGAGCACCACCCCCGCCTCGACCGCGGCCTCGAGCCGGGCGTCCCAGGTCCAGCCGCCCCGCAGCAGCGAGACGAGCCCGCACACGAACGCGAAGGTCAGCACCAGCATCGCGGTCCACGCGGTCGGCACGTGGACGTACATGATGCGCTGCACCTCGCCCATGTACGTCTCGCGCGGGGCGTAGAAGAGGCCCCAGGTCGAACCCCAGACGAGAAGAGCGAGCCCGAGGCCCGCCATCACGAACGGCCACACTCCCTTGCCCATTCCGCCTTTACCTCAGTCCTCGACCACGCGCTCGAACACGAGCCCGCACAGCGACCAGTAGATGGCGTCGAACGCCACCAGCAGCATCGTCCACGCCCCGACCTGGCCCATCGGGTCGCCCAGGATCAGGAGCGACGTCGCCTTGACCGATCCGAGCAGCGCCGGCACCACCAGCGGGAACAGCAGCAGCGGCAGCAGCGTGTTGCGGGCGCGAACCTGGGCGGTCATGGCGGCGTAAAGGGTTCCGGGCGCCGAGAGGCCAGCCGCGCCCAGGACGATGATGCCCAGGAGCGCCGGCACCCGGGCCGTCCCCGCATCGTACAGCACCACCATTACCGGCACGAGCGCTGCGCCCAGCAGCGTGAGCTGCAGCAGGTTGGCGACCGCCTTGCCGTAGTAGAGCGCTCGCGGGTCGGCCGGAAGCAGCAGCAGGCCCTCGAGCGCGTGCTGGGCCATCTCGCTCTCGAAGCTGTCGGCCAGGGCGAGCGTCGAGGCGAGCAGCAACGCGAGCCACAGGAAGCCGCCGGAGAACTCCCGCAGCGCCGCGGCGTTCGGGCCGATCGCGAAGCTGAACAGCAACAGCGCCGAGGCGCCGAAGACGAAGACCGCGACCAGCTGCGCGCGCGTCCGCCACTGCAGCAGCAAGTCCTTGCGCAGCGCCGCCAGGAACGGGTTCACGGGGCGGCGCTCCCGGCCGGCACGTCCGCGGGCATCTCGGCCGCCGGGCCGCTCCACGCGAGCCGCCCCTCCTCGAGCAGAAGCGCGCGGTCGCACAGCCGCCGCCCGTGGTCGACGAGGTGGGTGGCCATCACCACGGTGGCCCCGCGCCCGCGCAGCTCGCCGATCACGCTGTCGAGGAGAGCGAAGCCCGGCGGGTCGAGCTCGCCGTACGGCTCATCCAGCAGCACCACCGCGGCGTCCTGCAGCAGCACGCGCGCGAGAGCCAGCCGCTTGCGCATGCCGGCGGAGAAGCTCGAGACCGGGTCGTCCGCGCGCCCCTCGAGCCCCACCCGCGCGAGAACGCCGCTGTCGCTGGTGCGGCCCAGGAAGCTCGCGGCCACGGCCAGGTTCTCGCGCGCGGTCAGCGCCTCGTAATGGAAGGAGTGATGGCCGAGCAGAGCCACCTGGCGGCGTACCAGATCGCGCTCCCGACGCACGTCGTGGCCGCCGACACGGGCGCTGCCGTGGTCGGGCCGGAGCGCCGTCGCGAGCACCCGCAGCAGCGTCGACTTGCCGGAGCCGTTCCGGCCCGCCAGCATCACGACCGACCCTGCCGGCACGCCCAGGCTCACATCGCTGAGCGCCCAGCGCCGCCCGTAGCGCCGGCTCAGCCCGATCGTCTCCACGGCCAGAGCGGTCATGACGCGACGTTTCTATCCGCCCTGCGCCGGGGCGTCAATCCACCTGGACCGCCGCCCCGTCTCTCCGCGGTCGTGGGAGGGCGAGTGACGTGCGGGTCAGTGGAGGCGAGGCAGCGCCTCGGCGTCGCCGACCGGTGCCCCCCGCTGGTCGCCGGCCAGGGAGACGACCCGGTCCGCCGAGGCGATCGTCTCCGGACGGTGCGCCACGATCACGCGGGTCAGTTTGAGCTGCTTGACCGCGGCGCTGACTTGTTTCTCCCGGGCGACATCGAGGTGGCTGGTCGCCTCGTCGAGCAGCAGGATGCGCGGCTGCTTGTAGAGAGCGCGCGCCAGCAGAACGCGCTGTTTCTGCCCGCCGGAGAGCAGCGTGCCCATGTCGCCGATGAGCGAGTGGTAGCCCATCGGCATCGCCTGGATGTCGTCGTGGATGGCGGCGAGCCGGGCGCAGCCCTCGATCCGCTCCCGGTCGGGCTCGGGATCGAAAAAGCTGATGTTGTCCGCGATCGAGCCGGCGAACAGCTTGTCGTCCTGCATGACCGCGCCGATCAGGCCGCGGTACTGGGCCGCGCCCAGGCGGGACTGGCTGACGCCGCCGATCAGGATCTCGCCCTCCGTCGCCGGCAGCAGGCCCAGCATCGCGCGCAGCAGCGTGGTCTTGCCGCAGCCCGAGGGCCCGACGATGGCGACCGATTCGCCCTCGTCGACCCGCAGGCTGAGGCCGCGCAGCACGAACGGCTCCGACTCGGCGTAGCGCACGCCGAGCTCCCGCACCTCGATGTCGAAGCGCGTCACTTGCGGGGGCGGGCCGGCGTCGGCGGGCTCCGGCTCGGGCTCGCTCAGTGCTATGTCCGAGACGCGGCCCCGGTGCAGCTCCAGCATGCGGAAATCGATCAGGTTGTCGATCAGGCTCGACATCCGGCTGGTGAACTGGGACTGGTAGGACAGAAACGCGAACAGCATCCCGACCGAGAAGCCCCGGTCCAGGACCAGCGCGGCTCCCAGCCAGATCACCGCCACGTTCTGGGCGCCGCTGACCAGCCCGCTGAGGACCCGGAACAGGATCCGCAGGCGCTCGACCCGGATGCCGGCGTTGAAGGTGTCCACGGCCAGGTTCTGGTAGACGATGCCCCGCTGGCTCTGGCGGTTGAACAGCTTCACGCTCTGCATGCCGCGGATCGTCTCGAGGAAGTTGGACTGCTGCTTGGCGGCGCACACGATCTGGTCCTCGGAGGCCTCCCGCAGGGGGCCGTAGCGGGCCGCGCGCAGCAGTCCATAGAGCACCGTCGCTCCGCAGACGACGAGGCCCAGCCGCGAGCTGTAGACGAACATCATCACGCCCGTGGCCACCGCCGTCAGGCCGTCTATGACGACCTCCAGGAAGGTGGTCGTCATGGTGCGCCGGATCGTGTTCAGCGAGTCGAAGCGCGAGACCACGTCCCCCAGGTGGCGGCGGCCGAAGTAGGACATCGGCAACCGCAGCAGGTGGGCGAACAGCCGCGTCAGCATCTGCAGGTTGAGCGTCGTGCCCAGGCACAGCGACACCCACGAGCGCAGCGCCGACACCCCCACGCGGATCAGCGTCAGCAGCAGCAAGCCGACGCCCAGCACGCTCAGCAGGTCGCGGTCGCCCGAGACCACGGCGTGGTCGAGGATGATCTGCATGAAGAACGGGCTGACGATGCTGAACACCTCGAGCGCGCCCGCCAGCAGCAGGAGCTGCACGAGCACGCGGCCGAGGCCGGGCACGTGGCCGACGAGCTGGCGCAGGCCGGCCTCCCGCCGCTCGGTCTTGGGGGTGAACCGCTCGCTCGGCGTCAGCTCCAGGGCGACGCCGGTAAAGTGCTTCGAGACCTCGGCCAGGCTCAGGCGGCGCCGGCCGCCGTTCGGGTCGAGGATCACGGCGGTCTGGCGCCGGATCTCGCTCAGCACCACGAAATGGTTCAGGTCCCAGTGCAGCACGGCCGGCAGGCGCAGCTTCTCGATGGACTCCATGTCGAGGCGCACGGGGCGGGAGCTCAGATCGAGCTGGGCCGCGATCTTGACGAGATGGGCCAGCGTCGTGCCCTTGAGCGAGACCGAGGTCTTCTGTCGCAGGCTGGCCAGATCGATGTTGTACCCGTAGTGCCCGGCCAGCATCGCCAGGCAGGCGAGGCCGCAGTCCGCGGCCTCGGTCTGCAGCACGAGCGGGGTGCGGCGCCGGCCCGACAGGGCGAGCGTGGCGTTCATCTCTCAAACCCTCCCGAGCACGCTGTAGAGGGGGTCGAGCAGCCACTCGTACAAGCGGCGCCGGTCCAGCCGGATGTCGGCGTCGAGCAGCATGCCGGCCTGCAGGGGCAGGTCCTTGCCGTAGGCCTTCACTGACTGCGAGTCGAGCGCCACCGCCACGCGGTAGGCCGGCTCCTGGAGCGGCAGCGGCAGCACGGCCTCGTTGGGCAGGATCAGCGTCCGGGAGATCTCCGTGATGCGCCCCGCGTAGCTGCCGAAGCGCTGGTATGGGAACGCCTCGTAGCGCAGGGCCACGGCTTGGCCCGGGACCAGGAAGCCGATCGAGCGCGACGGCACCAGCAGGTGCGCCTCCAGCACGCCGCCGGCGGGCAGGATCGACGCCAGGGGCTGGCTCGGGTTGACCGTCTGGCCCCGATCCGCCAGCAGCGCCGTGGCGGTGCCTTCCGCAGGGGCGGTCACCACCAGCGAACGCCGCGACTCGTACTCCGTCACCTCCTGCCCCAGCGCCGAGACGTCCCGCAGCAGGGCCGCCTGCTGCGTCTGGGCCCGCAGCTCCTGCTCGGCCACCTGGGAGCGCAGCGTCTCCAGCTCGCGTGTGAGGGCGATCTGGCCACGGCGCAGCGCCTGGAGCTTCCCCTGCTGGTCCAGCAGCAATTGCTCCCGCTCCTGGACCTGTTCGTCCGAGGCCAGCGACTGCTCGCGGAGCTTCTGGTATCTCGCGTGCCGGTTGGCCGCGACCACCACCTGGCTTTCCTGGATCTCGCGTTCCTCTATGAGCTGGGACAGCTCCGTCTGCATGCGGCCCATGCGGCGCCGCAGGGAGCTCGCCTCGAGAGCCGCGAGCTCGCGTTGCTTCGTGAGCTCGGCCTCGAGGCTGGCGCGGCGCTGGCGCAAGCTGGAGATGGCGGCGGCCTGGGACTCCACGGACTCCGCCGAGCGGCGCTCCATCGACACGACGAACAGCACGTCGCCCTTCGCGACGCGCTGGCCTTCCGAGACCTGCCGCTCCACGACGGTGCCGGAATCGGGCGAGTAGATCTTGATCAGCCCTCGCGTCGGCAACAGGTAGCCCCTGACGTGCTCCTTGCGCGTGTACTCGCCCCAGAAGGCCATCACGACCAGGCTGGCGGCGATCGCCACAGCCACCGCGGTGAATACGGTGGTGGAGACCGGTTGGGCCAGCAGCACCGCCCCCAGGGCGCGCTCGCGCTGTGCCTCCACGACCTCCGGCCGGAACAGCGGCGGTTTCGCCCTCGTTGCGTGGCCCTCGCGCTCGGTCATGGCATCAGCTCGCCGGCGCCTCGCCAGCAGTCGGCCCGCCGCGCGCGGGCAGGCGCGGGGGTTCCAGGATGAGCACGCACGGCACCTGCTCCGGGTCCGAAAGGCGCAGCAGCTCGTAGCCGATGCCCGCCAGGCCCGCCATCAAGCCCGGTGTCTCCACCCCGAAGGGCACGCCGCACTGCCAGCCGCGCGCCTCGCCGGCGTCCAGCAGCGCCGATGCCAGGCGCGAAACGTGGGCCTGCCAGACGGGTTCCCCGAGGGTCTGGCTGGCCTGCTGCAGCAGCTCCAGGTTACCCAGATCGCCGTGGCAGAGCGACTGGTTACGCCCGAACCCGTAAAGCAGCGTAGTCCGCAGGGCCACGTCGATCTCCGCGCCCAGCAGCGGGTCGTCCAGCAGCGGCAGCGACTGCAAGCGGGCGAGCCCGATACCGGGCGCCCCGTGGCACCACGTCGTGGCGAAGCCGGGCCGCGTCTCGCCCGGCCCGCTCGGCTGCTCCCGCAGGTCCCGCCAGTTCCCGGCCTCCGCGTCGAACAGGCTGCGTTCGTAGGCCATGGCCTCGCGGGCCGCGCTCCGAAAGCGCTCGGCGCCCGTCCATGCGTGCAGCGCCAGCAGCGACCAGGCGATGCCGGCCACCCCATGGGCGAACCCGCTCAGGGCCTGGCCCCCGGAGTGGCGGGCGGGCCAGCCGAGGCCTGGCTGCATCTGCCGCGCGGCGGCGAGCAGCCGATCGCCGCACTGGGCTGCTGCTGCGGTCACGCGATCGGACGGCGCGCAGCGCTGCAGGCTGCGGAGTCCCGCGATACAACCGGCCGCGCCGCTGACGACGTCGAACGCCTGGTCGCGCTCGACGAGGTCCGGCAGCAGCTCGACGAGGGCCTCGGCCTCGGCCAGCAGGTTCCGCCGATCCCAAAGCACGCCGAGGTGACAGAGCACGTGGATCACTCCGCCCCAGCCGTCGAACCCACCGATGCGGGTGATCGAGGACCGGCGCTTCTCGATCCGCCGCAGCAGGGCGGTGACGACGGACTGGGCGAGCCGAGTGTAGCGTTCCTCTCGGGAGACCGCACCGAGGTAGGCAAGGAAGATCGCCGCGCCCGGCAGCCCCCCGTAGAGATCCAGCCCGCAAGGGGCGATCGACCACAATCGTTCCCGCTCGAGCTGGAGGCCGAGCCACGAGGCGTCTTCCGGAGCCTGGATGGCGAGAGCCGCGAGCCGGTCGCCGACCGCACACGCAGCGGCAAGCAGCCGTTCGGGGCCGGCTGCCGACGCGGTCGCGCCCAGGGCGCAGGTCGGCCAGCAGGCGTCGGCCCCCGGCAGGGTCGAGAGCGACGCCTCCACGAACCACGCCTGGCGCTCGAAGTCGTCGGCCCCGAGCTGCTCCACGCGCCGCCGGCCGGCGGACAGGCTCGGTTCTTCGAAGAAGTCGCGGAGGCGTTCTCCGCTGCCGGTCCACAGGTCGCGTGAGCCGGGGCGCGTGCCGAACTGCGGGACGTCGCCGCGCCACAGCTCGGCGCGCTCGCTCGGGACGACCCTGGCGAGGTCGCGGTCCTGCTCGACGCCCGCCCACAGCAGGTCGAACAACCGGTCGCGGTCGAGGGCGTCGCGCAGCACATCCGGATGGTAGCTCTCGCGCAGCAGCCGCCTGTAGGTCCGTGACGAGCGCAGGAACACGCACACCTCGTCCTCGGCGAAACGGGCCAGGGGACTCGCTTCCGCCAGCAGCTCGCCCCGGTGGTCGGCCAACAGCTCGTAGGTGGCGCGAAAGCCGTCCAGGATGGCCTGCCGGTGGTCGAGCGGATTCACGGCCGCCCCCCCGAGCCGGGGCAGGTTCCGGGAGGCCCCGATGGCGGTGCGCTTGCGCACGACCCGCATCGCGTCGGTGCCCACGGCTTCCCAGTCCGGCACCGCGTGGGGCGTCAGTTGTCCCGCCACGGACGACAGGCCGCTCAAGTCGACGCCCTCGCTCTCGCTGGTGCTCCACACGCGCTCGGGCAGCAGGCCAACGTGCAGGACGGAGCGCGAGATCGCGCGTCGCACGGCCCTGTGCGCCGAATCGGCGGCGGACTCCGCATCCTCCTCCTCCGCGAGACGCTGGCGGCGCGGATGAAAAAGGGCCTCGAGGTCGATCAGGATCGGGTGCTCGCCCGAAGCGACCAGGTTGCCGCGATGGAAGTCCGTGGCTTCGAGAGCGTACAGAAGGGCGAGGTAGCCCCCTTGCCGGAGGTAGAAGCGCCCCACCTCCTCGACAGACTCGCACTCCCGCGCGGACACGTGCTCGACCCAGCCGTGGCTGCCGCGATCGACGAGCGCCAGGCTGCGGAACGGGGGGTCGGCGCCGAGGGCGTTCAGCCACTGCAGCAGTTCCTGGAAGTGAGCGTCCACGGCGAGCGACTTCGGCTTGTAGACGACCCGCAGCCCCGAGGCGAAGCGAGCGATGAGCACGGAACGGCCGTCCCGGTGCGTGTCCGACAAGTTGCCCACCACCTCCACCAGCACGCCCGGGTGGCGGCCGCCGGCGAATGCCGCCTCCAGCGCCGGCCAATCGAGGCACAGGCGTTCCAGGAACTCGAGGCTGGTGCGGGCCCAGCGTTCTGCTTGTTCGAGCAGCAGGCGGGCCAGCACCGGGTACTCCCGCAGGATGGACCGAACGCGCTCGGGCCGCCGCAGGGAATCCAGGAAGCTCGAGAAGCGTTGGCCGGGCGTATCCCCTTCGAGCTGGCCCTCGAGCCGCGCGATGTTGAGCTCGAGGACCATGGCCCGGCTCGTCATGTCGAAGAGGACGTTCGGCAGGCTGGCGAAGAGAATCCTCACCACTGTGGAGGGGTCGAAGGCACGGACGGGCACGCGCCGCCTGAGCGCCTCGATCCCCTCCCCCAGGCGCGCAACCCCCTGCTGGAACAGAGGGGCGGCACCGAGGAGGAACCCGACCGATGGCCGGTTCCGGAGCTTGTCCCCCAGCAGGGCCTCGAAACCGGCTTTGAGCGGCCGCGACAGGGCGGCGTCGAGCTCGACCAGCCAGGCCGGCGGCTCCCGAAAGCGCTGCTGGAGGCTCTCCGGGGGCTCGACGAGGAGGTCCGCCAGCGAGCTCTCGTCGAGGCCGTCCGCCGCGAGCCGTTGCTCGAAATAGGAGCCCGCGGCGAATGGCGCCTGGGACTTCCAACTCTGCAGCCGGAACCGCGCGCGCGCCTCATCTCCGCGGGCGGCCCACCGGGGGTCTGGCCGTCCGACGGCGACCCTCTCGGCCAGCGTCGCGGCGTGGTACCAGGCGAGTTCCTGGGCAGCGAAGGTCTTCAATGGGCCGAAGGCGTGATGAATGTCGATTCCCGGGCGGGGTGCCCGGCCCGGCCGCAGTTCACGGGATTAAGAGAAAGGCCGAGCACGGAGGGACCGGGGGCCCCTCCGTGGCTCGGCGGGTTTCAATCGACGCGGTCTGTTTCTACACCGGGTCCGGCGGCGGGCCGCCGTTGCCCGACGAGGAGCTCGACTCGGACCTGCTCGAGCTGGACCTGCTCGAGCTGGACCTGGCGGAGGCCGTATGGCCTCCGCCGGCCACGAACTCGAGCTCCGTTCCCGTCAGCTCGATGATGCCCGCCGGGTTCTCCGGCAGCTGCGCACGCTCGGCCTCACCGAGGCTGGCGCGGTAAACCGGGTCCGTCCAAGCGCGTATCACGTTCCGTAGCGTCATGACTTCCATTCCTTTCCTTGGGGAAGGGCGAGTCTGGGACTGCCCGACACATACGCTCGCGTCTTCGAGGCACCTCACTGTGGAGGAAGGACTGAGTTCACGGTGCTCCACGAGACCGCGTCTGTCAAGTGTTTGTGTCAAGCCACCGGAAAGAAAACTCAAAATGTAACCAGGCGGGGGATCGTCGCGCCATTCAGAAAGCAACCCGGCTCGTCAGACCCGCGTCGTCTATCGGCCGCGAGCGCGCATTGGAAGGAGTGTCCGGGATTCTCCGTCGCTAGTGTGCGGGTTTCCCTGACTTGCGGCTGCCACGGGCCGGCCCTAGCCTCCGTGGAACAAAGTCCCGGACAGAAGTGTTTTCCCATGTACCTGGATCCGTCGCGGCCTCGCCGCTCGTCGGGGGGATCCGTTGTCCCCAGCCGCTCCCGAGAGCCCGAGCTGCGCCTCGAGTTCATGCTGCAGACGCCGCTCTTCCGCGGCGTCTGCGGCGACCAGTGCCTGGACCTGGCGGCGCGCGCGCGTGATCGCCACGCGGCCCGGCACGCGGCGTTTTATCGGCAGGCCGAGCCCGCAACCGAGGCCTGCCTCCTGCGAGCGGGCCGCGTCAAGCTGAGCCAGCTCAGCGCGAGCGGCGAGGAAGTGATCCTGCGGCTGGTCGGCCCGGGAGAGCTGTTCGGCGGGCTGGGGCTGCCGGCCGGAGCTTCCCATTCGGCCACGGCCGAGGCGCTCGAGGAGAGCCACGCGCTGTGCTGGGAGCGGCGCGCCCTGGAGGCGATCGTCGAGAGCTGCCCGCCACTCCAGCGCAACGCCCTGAACATCATGGCCGAGCAGCTGACGTCGATGGAGGACCGCTACCGGGAGCTCGCGACCGAGCGCGTCGCGCAGCGCCTCTCCCGCACGCTGCTGCGGCTCGCGGGCAGTATCGGCCGTGCCTGCGACGGGGGCGTGCTCGTCGCCCTGTCCCGCGAGGAGCTCGCCCAGATGATGGGCACCACGCTCTTCTCGGTCAGCCGCCTGATCTCGGAGTGGGAGGTGCAGGGGATCCTGCGCGCCCGGCGCGAGGCGGTGCTGATCGACAACATCCCAGGCCTTACCGGCCTGGCCGAAGGCCTGCCGGGCGCCGACCGGCGCCGAAACTGACCTTTTCGCGGACAGCGGGACGCTCATTGTGCTCGCGCAAAGACAAGCGGGCGCTTCTTCCTGTTCTCATAGGGTCGATTGTGACCCCCATGGCCCCGGGCATCGTCGCGGAGCACACGCTTGGCTGAGGGTCGCTCAGGGTCCCCCATCCCGGGTGACGGGGCGCCGCCGCTGGAGCTCGCGCCAGCCTCGGCCGACCTCAAGCAGCACCTGGTCAGTGAGTGCCCGATGTTTCAGGGGATCTCACACGAGGCGAGCAGAGAGGTGGCCCGCCGCGCGCGAAACGTCGTGGCCTGTCGCCACGGCCTTTTCTTGCGCGAGGGAGAGCCGGCCCGGCTCTTCGGCTACCTCTACTCGGGTCGGTTCAAGCTGCTGCAGACCCGGGCGGGGGGGTCCGAAGGGATCGTCCGGCTGGCCGTGTCGGGGCAGGTGCTGGGAGGCCTGGGCCTCTCGCCGGGCGAAATCGACACGGCCACGGCTGTCGCGCTCGAGACCAGCCACTTGCTGACCTGGGAGCGACGCGACCTGGAGAAGCTGTTCGGTCTGTATCCCGTGCTGCCGCTCAACGCGCTGCGGATCCAGGCGCGGCGGCTGCGCGAGCGCGACGAGCGCTTTCGCGAGCTCGCGTCCGAGCGCGTGCCTCAACGGCTGGCGCGGACGCTGCTGCGGCTGGTGCGCCCCGCCGGCCGCCGGTTCGAAGACGGCGTCTTCGGCGACGTGCCGTTGTCGCGGGCCGATCTGGCCGAGCTGACCGGCACGACGCTCTTCAGCGTGAGCCACGTCCTCAGCGAATGGGCCAGCCAGGGCATTGTCAGGTCCCGCCGCGAGCGCGTCGTGATCGAAGACGCCCGGCTCCTGGGCGCGATCGCACAGGCGGCCGCGGCCCGCCACCCCACGGCCTAGGCGTTCCCCGAGACAATTCGCCGACTGTTTGCGCAAGCGCAAAGACAGCCCCGCGCCCTCTGCCCCAATCTCTCGCTTCAGGAAACTTGGTCCCTCCAAGGGTTCTGTAGTGAAGACTTGCAGCGTCCCACAATCGAATAGCGGCCCCGCCGGAGCGCAGCGCGCGGGCGCCATGCCGAAGCAGGGTGGGACTGCCCGTGCGCGTTCATGCGGTCGCCCCCCCCATCGCCGTTCGCGGCGGACGCCACGCGTCCCGTCGCTCCGCGGGCAGACACTGAACGCGATCTTCGAGTGGACAGGGGCGCAGCTCACGAGCGTCGACGTCGGCGGTTTCCGGCAAGGAGACGGCGAATGAATCGGACATTGGTTGTCTGCATGGGCCTGGTCACGCTTCTCGCAGCGGGCGCGCCGGCGGCGGCGCAGCTGCCTACCTGTAATCCACCGCCTGATGTCATCGTCACAGGGTTCTGTTCGTGTCTGCCGCCTAATGTGCTCGTCGGTGACGTCTGTTCCGCACCGCCGCTCGGCCCGCTGGATCCTCGGAAATCCGGCTCGATCTTCGTCCAGTGCCCCGTCTCCGAAGGCGGTGAGAGCAACCCCAACGTCAACCCCAACGTCAAGTGCATGCACCTGGCCGCCGGCGATGGAAAGGTCACGATGGCGGATGGGGTGGAACTGTACATCTTCAGTTTTTCGGATGTGACCGGCGTCCCGCCCGCAGACGTCATGGAGGTGGGCGCGCTGGCGGCGAACTTCACGGCCCCGACCATCACGTTGAAGGAAGGCCAGGAGTTCTATCTGAACCTCACCAACGTCGGCATGGTGCTGCGTCCGGACTTGTCCGATCCGCACTCCGTGCACTTTCACGGCTTCCCCCAGGCCGCTCCGGTCTTCGACGGCACACCCGAGACTTCGATCAGCATCAACCAGGCATCGACCCTGACCTACTACTACAAGATCATCGAGCCCGGCACGTACATGTACCACTGCCACGTGGAGGCGACCGAGCACATGCAGATGGGCATGCTGGGCAACCTCTACGTGGAGCCGCGGCAGAACCAGTGCGGCACGCCCGTCAACGGCTCGCCGAATCTCTGCCCCGCAGGACACGTCGACGGCAACAAGTATGTCTACAACGACGGCGACCGCTCGACCCAGTACGACGTCGAGTACCCGGTCCAGATCGGCTCCTTCGACCCGGACTTCCACGACGCCAGCGAGACGGTTCAGCCGCTTCCCTTCGCGATCATGAGGGACCGGTACCCGATGCTGAACGGCCGGGGTTATCCGGACACGATCAATCCCCTCAAGATGTTCACCCCGACCGACCGCAATTGCAGCGGTGGCCTCGTGGAGGGCCCCGGGTGCCAGCCGTCGCAGCCGGTTCACACGCTGATCGAAGCCACTCCCGACCAGCGCATCCTGTTGCGCATCTCGAGCCTGGTGACGACGCGCTTCTACACGCTCGCCTCGACCATTCCGATGAAGGTCGTTGGGCACAATGCCCGGCTGCTGCGCGGACCGAGCGGGAACGACCTGTCGTACTTCACGAACTCCGTCACGCTCGGCGGCGGCGAGTCCATCGACGTCATTCTCGGCACCGAAGACGAAGACCTCGCGGTGGGCACCTACCTGCTCTACACGACCAACTTGAACTACCTGAGCAACGACGGCCAGGACTTCGGCGGGATGATGACCGAGATTCGCATCAACTGACTGGATGGGTGAAGACCTTGTGTGACCGATCGACCATTGCGATTCGCGATTCTGGAGGCATCCTCATGCGGCTCAATGACCCTCTTCGGCCTGTCCTTGTCCTGGCGCTGACGCTGCTCTCGGCGTTTGTCGCGACCGACGCCCGAGCCGAGGTGCTCGGCGTTGAGGGCACGGCCTTTGCCCTCACCGCCAAGGCCGATCGGATCTCCACCCCCGATGGCCACAGCATTCTCCTGTGGGGGTTTTCGACCGCGCTCGGCCGTGCTCAGTACCCCGGCCCGACGCTCATCGTCGATCAGAGTGACACGACGGCGATCACGGTCAGTGTGACCAACCAACTGCCCGCTGCGTTGAATCAGCGCGTCTCGCTGGTGTTTCCCGGGCAGCAAGGCGTGACGGCGGCATGCACGATAGTGCCGTGCGTGCAGGGACCGCTGGCGCTCGAGGCCGGCCCCGCGATAGGCGTCACGCCGGGCGGGACGGTGACTTACTCCTTCGTCCCCGCCCGACCGGGCACGTATCACTACACCAGCGGCTCGCAGCCCGAGCTGCAGATCGAGATGGGCCTGGTCGGCGCGCTCATCGTCCGACCCGCAGTCGCCAACCAGGCGTACTTGACGCCCGCCTCGGCGTACGACCAGGAGTACCTGTTCCTGCTGACGGAGATGGACTCGCGAATTCACGATCTCGTCGACGAGCAGGGCGTGGCCGCCGCCTACGCGTCGGGGCTGCTCGCCAATTACTTTCCCAACTACTGGTTCATCAACGGGCGCAACGCCCCGGACACGCTCGCCGCGCCGGGCGGAGTCTGCACCAATGCTTCGGGTCCATCCCCCGAGACGCACTGCGTCCTCCCCACCCAGCCCTATAGCGCGTTGGTTCGCACGCATCCGGGCGACCGGGTCTTGATGCGCGTCATCGGGGGAGGCCACGACATGCATCCCTTCCATCATCACGGCAACCACGCGCGGGTCATCGCGCGGGACGGGCACGTTCTGGACACCGGGGGCGACCAGGCGGTCGACCCCACTCCGGTCGATCTGTCGCACGAGGTCTTCACGATCCAGTCGGTGCCGGGCCAGACCGTCGACGCCATCTTCCGGTGGACGGGCAAGGATCTCGGCTGGGACATCTACGGCGACCCGGCCGTTCCGCCGTTCGACAAGATCCCCTTTGGCGAGGAAGGCCCCGATGACGATCTGCCGCACGTGTGCGGGGCGCTTGACACCGAGGGGCTCGACCTGATCACGCGCGAGTACTGCGCGGACCACAACAGGACGTTTGCAAACGGCACGAAGTTCCCCGTGGTCCTGCCGGACCTGCAGAGCCAGACCTTCGGCGGCTTCTGGAGCGGCAGTCCGTTCCTAGGCACGCTGGCGCTGCTGCCGCCGGGCGAAGGTGGCATGAACCCGAGTGCGGGCTTCGTCCACATGTGGCACTCCCACACGGAAAAAGAAATCATCAATTTCGACCTCTTCCCGGGCGGAATGATGACGATGCTGATCATCGAACCGATGGGGGTACCGATCCCATGACACGCCTAGCTACGGAGCGCGTCTCGAGTCGTTTGTCCGCTGACCTGTTGGGAAAGGTTCACGCCATGCGAACGAATAGTCTCCCGGGCATCACGCCGTTCCGAGCCATGGTGGTCCTGGCCTCCCTGCTCGGGCTGATGTCGTCGACCGCCGTGGCGCAAGACTGTGTGACGGCTGCAGACGGGACGGGTTGCAACCTCATTGCGGCACGGTTCGTGAAGGCGGTGACCCTGCCTAACGGCATCGAGGTCACCGTGCCGATGTGGGGGTTCGCGCTGGACACCGGCGCTCCCGGCTTCGCCGGCGAGGTGCCGACCGTGCCCGGGCCGCGGATCACGGTCCCGCCGGGCGCAACCTCCCTCACGATCAGCCTGACGAACGCCCTGAGCGGACCCGGCGCGGAGGACATATCTCTGGTCATTCCCGGCCAGGCTTTCGACGCCACGCCGGACGTTCGGGACGGCCGCATCTTCTCGATGACCCCGGTGGCGACGACGCCGGGCGGCTCCCATACCTATCAATTCACGAACCTGAAGCCCGGCACGTTCCTCTACCAGAGCGGCGCCCACCAGGCGGTGCAGGTGCAGATGGGGCTTTACGGCGCGGTCTCCATGGATGCGGCTGCCGGTTCGGCGTACACAGGCGCCCTCTACGACAACGAAGTACTGCTGCTCTACAGCGAGATCGACGTAGCGCTCCACCAGGCGGTTGCGCCCGCGGTTGGGCCCGCGACCTACGGCACGGCCCCGACCAGCACCATCGATTACGCGCCGCTGCTGTTCCTCCTCAACGGAGAGTCCTACACCACCGGCTCCGCTGCGATCTCCGGAGGCGCCGTCGACGAGCTCACGTTGATCCGGATGCTCAACGCCGGCCTCAAGAGTCACGTCGTCGTGGTGGACAACGCGTCTCTATCGCTGGTGGCGGAGGACGGCAATCCGTACACAGAACGGCGCACCCAGGCCTCGGTCCTGCTTCCGGCCGGCAAGACGCACGACGCGATTTGGAGCCCTGCTGAGGGCACCTACGCCGTGTACGACCGAATGCTTCATCTGGTCGCTGGGGCGCAGGCGCAAGGCGGGATGATGGCGAGGCTGCAGGTAGGCGCGCCCTCTGCCGGCGCGGTGTCTGAGGCGGCCACCTTCACGCCGCTAGCCGCGGCCGGGCCGATTGCATTTGATCAGGCGCTGGGCCTCAACCCCGGCGAGGCTAAGCCGATCACGCTGAGTGGCAGCGACCCTAACGGCGATCCGCTGACCTTCCAGGTGACGACACTGCCGGCCCACGGGACCCTGAGCATCGGTCTCGTGCCGCTGGTCGTTGACACGGACATTCCGGGCGGCACGCTGACGTATAAGGCGGATGCAACCTGGGTCGGCCCGGACCCGTTCCCGTTCACGGCGGCCGATGCCGGCTCCTCGGGTACGGCCACCGTCGCGATTACGGTCCACCCGCCCGAGGAGACCACCGCTGCCCTTGCCCCTCTATCGTCAATCACGCTGAACGTGATCGGCTCCGACACCGGTTCGGCGATCGGTGGTGGGTACTACTGGACCCTGGAAGAAGATCTCACTTTTGAGATCCAGCCGAACGCGCTCGACCCGATGCACCGGCCGGGCGCGCTCGACCCGAATGCACTCTCGGTGAGCTTCCATCGCAGCTACGTGCCGGTCGTTGGGGCGGGCGACGAAACGGCGCCGCCCAGTGTCGATCCCCTCAAGCGGTACTTCGTCTCGGTGCTGCCGAAGGGCGGAGGCTATACGAACAGTGGAGCCGCGATCGCGGCAAACCAGGCATCGGTCACCGTGGTCGTGAACAAAACGCCGCTCCCCACAGCGCAGCTTAGGGTGCAGGTGTTCCTCGACAACGGCTCCCTGAACGGTGTCCTGAACAACGTGGAGCCTGGCCTCGAGGGCTTCGGGGTCTATCTCGAGGACACCGCCGGCACAGCCCAGATGAATCACCAGGCCGCTCACCAGATCACGGACGTCTACGGCAATCCGCTGGGAACGACGTATAAGTCGTGTTCTGTTCCTGACAATCCAGAGACTCCCGCTGTGGAAGGCTGCACGGACTATGAAGTGAACCAGGTTGGCAAGGGGTACCTCGTCACCGACAAAGACGGCTTCGTCACATTCAAGAACCTCCCGCCAAACCTGTACGAAGTCTTCGTGGTCCCTCCGGCGGGCGAGAACTTCTTGCGGGGGATCGTGACGTTCGAGGGAGGGTTGAAGATCGAAAATTGGGTGAAGCCCAACGAGCCCCCCTATTTCCACGAGTTCGGCCCCCCCGGCCCCCACGTCACGATGGGTTTCGTCCAGAAGACTCTCAACACGAACTTTCTCTGCATGGGCCCCGCGCCCTGCTTTAACAGCGACGACCCCCTCATCACGATCACGGGCCAGATAACGAGCCTGCACATGTCACGGGTGCCGGCGTTCCCCTTGTACAGCGGCGCGCCGCTCGATTTCTCGCGCCCTATTGTCGCGCTCCAGGTGGGCGCCGGCGAGTACGGTCCAATCGTCTATCTCCAGGAAACCGACCCGGATGGCAATTTCACCATCGAGAATGTTCCGTCGGGCCACACATACAAGCTCGTCGTCTTCGACTCGGCAGGAGCTTTCATCGAGGCCCGCCAGGTGGTCAAAGTGGGCGTCAGCAACGTGGACCTCGGCGAGGTTCCCGTATTCCAGTGGCACGCGCGGCAATACCACTTTGTGTTCGACGACCTGGACCAAGACGGCTTCAGGGATCCGGGTGAGCGCGGCATTCCCGAGCAAGCCATCAATCTCCGCTACCGCGACGGCTCCATCTATCAGTCCTTTCCGACCGACGTCAACGGGTTCGTTCCGTTCGAGAAAATCTTTCCCTACTTCAATTGGTTGATCGCCGAGGTCGACTACACCCGATTCAAAGCCACGGGCGTCACCGTCGTCGTCGACGGCGGCGGCAAGGTCGCTGATGACGGCAACTCTCCGCCGCCCGCGAATCCGAACTGGCCGGGACAGGTCGGCGCCGACGTCGATTCACGCGTCCTGGCGCCGCAGCCGCAGCCCGACAACGGCAACTCGGCGTGGCGCACGGAAACCGGCCCTGTGCTGCTGGAGGCTTGGCAGGTCTTCCTCGGCCAAACCAACGTCATGCTGTGGGGCAAGGCGGCTTACGCCGAGCCGGTGCCCGACGGAACCGGCATTGTCCCCGTCGACGTCAACGTGGCGCCGTTCGATGTCTTCCCCGGTGAGGGCGACACCGACGCGAACGGCAACGGCACGTTCGACGTGGACCAGTATTCCGGCGGCGTCGCCGGCATCGTCGCGTACTCGTCGACGCGCGCCGAGAATCTCGCGCGGTGGGGGACGGCCGAAAACTGGGAGCCCGGCGTCGCGGGCGTCCGCGTTCAGCTCTGGGACGCCACGCGCACCAAGCTGCTCAACGAGGCGACGACCGACAGTTTCTCTCCTGTATATGACTTTGAATCGGGTGTAGTCGACCCCAACGGGGGCAGCGAGCCGACCGGCTGTCAGTGGCCGGCCGGGCCATTGCCGTTTGCTGGGCCATACACATACCTCGGCGTCGAGAAAGACTGTTTCGACGGCATGCGCACTTGGAACCAGGTTCGGCCCAGTGTTTTCGACGGCGGCTGGGCGTTCTACACGAGAAAGTTCCTGCCGGTCGCCGGCGTGGAAACGTTCCCCTCGGATATGGATTCGCGCACGCACGAAAAACCGCTGGAGCCGGGCAAGTACGTCGTCAAGCTCATCGTGCCCGAAGGCTACGAGATCGTGAAGGAAGAAGACAAGAACGTCGACTTCGGCAACGAGTACATCCCGCAGCAGTTCCTGTTGACAGGGTACCCGCTGGCCGATGCTGGAGGACCGTCCGATGCCGCCCCCGGGCCGCGCCAGGACAACGACAATCTCGCGACACCGTTCTGCGTGGGCGCCCTCCACGAAGTGCCGCCGGAGCTGTCGCTCTTCCCCGGGGTCCCCGGCACCTATGCCGGCGACCAGATTCCGCTTTGCGATGAGAAGCTGGTGACGCTCCGCTACGGTCAGAACGCCGCCCAACCCTACTTCTTCCTCTACACCAAGGCGCCAGTAGCCGGGCACATCATCGGCATCGTTCTCGACGATACGGCCAACGAGTTCGACCCGAATGCGCCGCAGTTCGGCGAGAAATACTCACCGCCGTGGCTGCCGGTCTCGGTTAGGGACTTTACCGGCCGCGAGATCGTGCGCACCTACTCGGATCGGAACGGGGCCTACAACGCGCTCGTGCCCAGCACCTTCGACGCGAGAATTCCGGCGCCGAGCGGCTATTCACCGACCATGCTCCAGGTGTGTATCAATCCGTCGATGATGACGGCTCCGAACGGCACGCAGGTGCCGGACCCGTGGCACAACAAGAGTTACAGCCAGTGGTGCTACCCGTTTGCATACATGCCGGGAAAGACGACGTATATGGACACCCCGGTGGTCCCGACGGGAGCATTCGCCGGGCAGCCTGGGTTGACCACAGTGGACGCCGAGTTGCCCGATAAGACGCCGGTCATCAAGTCGGTCAACGGGCCCCTCAACATCGGCCCCTACGTCGTACCCACAGGGGGTGCGATGAACGCGAGCCGCCTGATTACTCTCACCTCTGCAGGCACGGCGGTGGAGGTGCCCAATCCAGAGTTCGATATGGTCACGACGAGCAAGCCCAAGCACATCACGCGCGACTATGGTTTCGGGACGCCTACGGGACAGGTGTTACTCGAGGGGGGCATCATCCCCGTCCCACTGACGATCGTGAGCTGGAGCCCCACGACGATCACGGCGCGGGTTCCCAGCCTGGGTCCGTTCACCCCGCCGACCGGGCAGCTCAGGGTGGTCCGCTGTCTGGCGACTCCGTGCACCGCGGCCGCACACCGGCGCGAATCCGTGATGGGCGTGACGCTGACAGTCGCGACGACGGCGTTCCACACCGCGCGGCCGCCACGGACCGTCGCGGCAGGAGAGTCCATCCAGGCGGAGATCGACGTGGCGGCACCTGGTGACCTCATCCTGGTGGCGCCGGGCACCTACCGTGAGCTGGTCGTCATGGACAAGCCGGTTCGCCTGCAAGGCTGGGGCGCGGGGTCCACGATCATCGACGCCGTCAAGGCGCCGACGGAGAAGCTGGAGCTGTGGCGCCAGAAGGTCAGGCCCCTGCTCGAGAACAACCAGCTCGTGCCAACCGAGATAATACGGTATCTACCCGAGGGCAGCGATAACTGCGACACAACGCCACCTTCGACACCGCCGCCGGGTTTGTGTTTCAACAGCGCTTTCGATATCACCTTCGATCTTGACACCGCTGGGCCAAGCGTCGGCAGCTATATGCTCGCCCACCAGGCCGATGAGTACACTTCCATGGTGCAAAGTTTGAACGCGCCGGACCGCAATGATGGTGAGCCCGGTCCGAATGAAATCCCCAAGCTGGGCGACGCGGTAGGCGACCTGCCCATCGAGCTCCTCTCGGTCCTCCTCGGCGGCGAAGGCGCTGGCGTCACGGTCCTCGGGCGGTATCTTCCGAATGGGGCTGGCGTGGCCTGTCCCACGACGGCCCGCCCGACGGTCTCCACGGGCGTTGGATACGGCGGATACGGTCTGCAGACGGAGAGCGGTAACCTCCGGCCGAATGCCCGGGTGGATGGGTTCGCCATCAGCGGATCCGACGGGGCCTCTGGGATCGAGGTCAACGGCAACGCGTGCGACATCGAGCTCTCGAACAACCACCTCCACAACAACAACGGCTATGACGGGGCCGGCATCAAGGTCGGCCATATCGGGGTTCTCGCCAGTTGGGCGGACGATCCGTCCAACAACGATCGCGTGGCGATCCGCAACAACCTCATCAGCCAGAACGGCAGCGTTGTCGCGTTCCCGGGCAAGGACTACAGCGGGGGCGGCGGCATTACCATCGGCGGCGGGGCCCACGGGTACAAAGTGAGCGGCAACTACGTGGCCGGCAACTTCACCGGTGGCTATGGCGCGGGCATCGCCCATATCGGACTGAGCAACAACGGCACGATCGACCAAAACACGGTGGTCTTCAACGAATCGTTCAACCAAAGGGTCCTCCGGTCGGGTGGCGGCATCTATGTCGGCGGTCGCCCCGCGGCAGCCGGCGAACTCTTCCCCTCCCCCGTGGGCAATCCCCTCGGTACGATTGGCTATCCGCCGAACCTCCCTGGGCCGACGCCCGGATCGGGGCACGTCACGATCTCGAATAACCTGGTCCAGGGCAACTCAGCGTCTAGCGGCGATGGCGGTGGCATCAGCCTGGCGAACGTCAACGGCCGCGACGCATACCACCCGCGGTATCTCCCTGAAACACCCGGCGGCGAGAACGTTCTAATAGACGACGCCTTGAAGGTCTTCGTGTGGGACAGCGTGGAGAACATCATCAACACGGGGTCGGCGCCCTG
>CAYWBD010000394.1:0-5672 GCA_964456315.1 uncultured Thermoflexus sp. | reverse complement strand
ACGCGGTTGCGGCGAGGGAAGTGTTCCGGGCGCGGCCTCATGCCGAGGGGGTACTCGGAAACGACCGCGCCCTGGGCCATGATCCGTGCGGCGAGCGTTGTGTGCTCGGGCGGGTAGATGCTGTCGAGGCCGCCTCCCATGACCGCGACGGTGCGGCCACCGGCGTCGATGGCTGACTGGTGCGCGATGCCGTCTATGCCCCTGGCCAGGCCGCTGACCACCGTGACCCCGGCCGCGGCCAGGTCATAGGAAAGCCGTCGTGCCATCTCCTTGCCGTAGACGGTAGACCCGCGCGTCCCGACCACTGCAACGGCCCGCTGGTCGGCAGCCAGAAGCGCGCCTTTCAGGTATATGACGCTTGGCGCGTCGGGGCAGCGGGCAAGCAGGGCAGGGTAGTCCGGTGAGCGGCGGTGGCAGGCGCGGACGCCCGCCTTGTCAAGCCGCTGCATCTCGGCGTTGGGGTCGGTCTCTGAGCGGCTGGCAATGACCTCTTCGACGACCTTCGCGTCCAGCCCCGCGCTGGCCAGGTCGGCCCTCCCAGCCCGCCACGCCTCTGCGAGCGACCCGAACCTGGCCTCGAGCTTGCCGAACCGGACAGGCCCCAGGCCGGACACGCGGTGCAAGGCGACCCAGTACTTGAGGTCGTCCATCGGCGCGTTCAAGGTATTAGCAGCGCCTCCGGCTCCGTCGAGCGGAGCAACAGCGAGGTCGTGGCGCGGGCAGGGAGCCCGGTTCGAGATGCGCCCACGGCCGGCGCGTCGCGACGCGGCGTCAGCCAGGTCGCGGCATGCTCGCAGGGAAGGCGAGGATATATGAAACAGACCGGTGGTGGCGGAGAGGGCGGGATTCGAACCCGCGATCCCAGTTACCCGGGATACACGCTTTCCAGGCGTGGCTATTAGGCCGCTCTAGCACCTCTCCGAGCCTAAACCCCGACCAGGCCCTGGCCTGCCTGATGCGCCCCGATGGGCAGCCGCCCGTGCGCGGCGACTGGCTTGCTCGCAGCATACTGAGCCAGGGGTGGCGGAGAGGGCGGGATTCGAACCCGCGATACCGGGAACCGGTATACCGGTTTTCGAGACCGGCGCCTTCGGCCACTCGGCCACCTCTCCCAGGGGACAAATCCGAGTATAACAACGTGCGCCGCGACTGCTGCGGTGTACCGGGCGACCGGTCGCGCCGGGTCCGCAGCGCTGCTGCCCGGTCAGGGCTCTCCTTGAGGGCGTCGATGTCAAGCGGCGCGCCAGTGGGTGAATTAGCATGGGCCTGGCCCCCCGGCATATTCCCGGACCGGGCGGTCCGCAGGCGCCACCGAGCGCCAGGCGTCCCCTAACGCGCGAAAGGCCACCATGGAATCAATCTGGACAGGTGTCGTCCTGGCCGCGGGCAAAGGCGTCCGCATGCGGTCCAAGACGCCAAAGGCGCTGCACAGTGTCTGCGGGAGGCCGCTACTGGGGTACGTCGCCGGCGCGATGCGCGACTCCGGGATGACGCGCGTCGTCGCAGTGGTATCGCCGCAGGCCAAAGAGGACCCCCGGGTCCTGGACGCCGCGGGGCCGGGCGCCGAGATCGCCGTGCAGCGTGAGCAGCTCGGCACCGCGGACGCGTTGTTGTCTGCCAGGCATACGTCTGCCGGGGCGCTGCAGGTGCTTGTCGGGGCGGGCGACATGCCACTGGTACTGCCATCCACAGTCAAGCGGATGATCGAGCGCCACGAGGCGAGGCGGGCCTGGGTCACGGTGCTCGTCTCGGGAAAGTCACCTGCAGACGGCATGGGCAGGGTGCGGCTGAACTCCTCCGGGGACCCGCTGGCGATCATCGAGGACAGGGAAGCGACGGGCGCCGACAGGGCCCTGCCGTGGGTCAACACCAGCTGGTACTGCTTCGACGCTGCCTGGCTGTGGGAGGCCCTCCCCGGTATCAAGAGGACCGGTGAGCGCGAGGCCTACCTGACGGACCTGGTGGCCATTGCGGCGCGGGCCGGGGGTAAGACGGCCGCCGTGGAAGTTACCGACCCCCTGGAGGCCCTCGGCGTAAACGACCGTGCCCAGCTGGCCCGCGCCGAGGCCGTGATGCGGGAGCGCATCCGGGCCCGGTGCATGTCAGAAGGGGCGACGCTGGTCGACCCCGCCACGACGTACATCGACGCCGGCGTCACTATCGGGCAGGACACCATCATCCATCCGGGGGTCCACCTGCGCGGCGGCACGGTCATCGGCTCTGAGTGCGAAATCGGCCCGAACAGCGTGCTGACGGACTGCAGGGTCGGCGACCGCTCCAAGATCATCGCCTCGTTCGGGGACGGCGCCATAGTTGGAGTTGACGTGTCAGTTGGCCCGTATAGCCGCCTGCGTCCGGGCACGGTCATCCTGGACCGTGTGCGCGTCGGGAACTTCGCCGAGGTGAAGAACAGCCGGGTGGGCGAGGACTCCCGCATCGGCCACTTCAGCTATACCGGCGACGCCACGCTGGGGCGCGATGTGAACATCGGGGCGGGCACTATTACCTGCAACTGGGATGGCCGCGACCACCTGAAGACCGAAATCGGCGACGGCGCGTTCATCGGGTCTGGGACCATGCTGATCGCCCCGCGCAAGGTCGGCGTCCGTGCCAGGACAGGGGCCGGCGCGATCGTGACGAAGGACGTCCCAGACGGGGAGACATGGGTGGGCAACCCTGCGCGGCCCCTGAAGACCGCGCCGCCCGGGCCTGCGCGCGAAGGGTGACGCCTCATGGGCCTGCAGGCGAGTTGTGAGGCGTCCCCCGCCGACCGGCAAGTCTCATCGCGGCCCCGGCGCGCCGTTCGCCCTGAGCCTGTCGAAGGGCGAGGCCGGGCCGGGCTCGCCTGGACTGAGGCGATTGAGCGGCACGGCAGGGGTGATTCCCCTCTGGCCTTGACCGGTAGGTGTGACCGCGGCCCCGGCGCGCCGTTCGCCCTGAGCCTGTCGAAAGGCGAAGAGGCGTCCCCGGTGAGCGCAGCAAAAGAAAGAGCCCCGTGACCACACGGGGCTCTTCCAAGTCAGACTGAGTCGGGCCTGTTAGTTCGCCGGGTCCTTGTCGGTCAGGCTCACTACGCCGTAGGCCACGGTGTTCTGGTCACCGCTGGCCCGCACGGTGTGTGGGGAGCCGGTGGTGGTCATGGAAACCGGGAGCGTGACGGTCACTTGGAACGCGCCGGCCAAGTTGGCACGCGGCGTGCCAGCGGCTACCACGAGCAGGATCACTGCGCCGTTGTCGTTGTTGGCGATGATGCTGACGTTCTCACCGGGCTTGAAGTTACCGCCCTGGACGATGGCGCGGGTCCCCGCCGTCCTCTTTTCCACCCACCCTGGAGTGCCCGCACTCTCGTCACTTATCAAGAGGGCGGTGGTCGAGCCTATCGGGCCGGCCACGCCGGGAGCACCCGCCGCGCCGGGAGCGCCAGCCGCGCCGGGAGCGCCAGCCGGGCCCTGCGCACCGGGAAGGCCCGGAGCGCCTGGTGCGCCGGGGTTGCCTGGCTCACCGGGGTTGCCCGGGAGCCCTGCGGCGCCTGGTGCGCCAGGGTCGCCCGCCGGTCCAGCGGAACCCTCGCAGGCCACCAGGGCGAACGCCGCCACTACCGCGATCAAAAGGAAGAGTGCCTGTGGCCTCTTCCGCATCCAATCTCTCATCTGGCCCCGTCCTCCAGTCCAAACCTGGGACGATCATACTGTCAAGCGCCAGCGCGCGCTGTGTCGCGGCCAATGTAAAAAAGGCAAACGACACGACGCCATCCCACCCGCTGGCATGGTGGAAGGCCGTGAGCCATGTTAGGGCTGGCGTTTCGCGAATGTCAAGGTAGAAGAGTGTTGGCTGCAATTGATTCTTGTGCGCCCGACGCCTGCGCCGGACAAACGTCGCCATCATAACGGCGGGCGTCCGGCGCCAGCTTTGCTGATGTGCAGCATCTGATGTGCAGCAACTGAGGCCGGCGTTGTCGATGCGTTGAGGGGGCGAGCGGGAACGAGTAGGGCCCGCACTTCCCCAGGGGCCTCCACGACGCTGCCCGTGCTAGACTTGGCCGTTGTTGTAGAGGAAAAAGCCTAGACGGGACGCGCGGCGCCATGCCGCAGCAAGGGGCGGGTCAGATGACTTATTCCCCACTTTCCCGAGACCGGAGTTCCCAGAGAATTGGCAGAGCTGAACAGAACGGCCGTCATTGAGGCCAGTCGCACCCACCCGACGGACACCGGGTCGTCAGAAGTCCAGATAGCACTCCTCACCGAGCGAATCAACGGCCTTGCAGGGCACTTCCGCACTCACCGCCACGACCAGGCTGGACGTCGTGGGCTGGTGATGATGGTCGGACAGCGCCGCAGGCTGTTGCGTTATCTGCACCGCAGAGACGTTGCCAGCTATCAGGCGCTCGTCGACAGGCTCGGTCTCCGCAAGTAACCAGACGCCCCTCGCCGAGGGGCGTCTTTCATTTTTCACAAGCGCGCGGCAGGCTATGCCGCCACATCAGAGCAGGTAGTCCCCAAATGTCCATCGAAAAGTTCCAGATTGAAGTCGGAGGCCGCGTCCTCGAGATCGAGACAGGCCGCCTGGCAGGGCTGGCCAACGGAGCGGTCACGGTCCGCTACGGAGACACAGTGCTGCTCGTGTCCGCGTGCGTCGCCAAGACGGCCCGGCCAGGCATCGACTTCCTGCCCCTGACCATAGACATCGCCGAGCGCAGCTACGCAGCAGGCAAGCTCCCCGGCGGGTTCTTCAAACGGGAAGGCCGCCCCAGCGCAGACGGCATCCTCATGTGCCGCCTGATTGACCGCCCGCTGCGCCCGCTGTTCCCCAAGGACTTCCACAACGAGGTCCAGATCATCGGCACCATCCTCTCCGTCGACAGGGTCAATGCGCCCGAGGTGCTCGGGATAATCGGCGCATCTGCCGCCCTGGCCATCTCTGACATCCCGTTCGACGACCCCGTCGGCGCGTGCACCATTGGCTTCATCGACGGTGAGCTGGTAGTGAACCCGACTTACGAAGAGATGGAAAAGAGCAAGCTGGACCTGACTGTGGCAGGCACCCGCGACGCCATCATGATGGTCGAGGCGGGCGCCAAGTTCGTCCCGGAGAGCGTCCTGGTGGACGCGCTGCAGCTTGCGCAAGAGGTCAACGCCGAGCTTGTCGCCGTCATCAGGGAGATGCAGCAGAAGCTCGGCAAGCCCAAATGGCCGGCCCCCGCGCCCGACGCCGCCAGGGCCGCCGCCGTTGACGCGGCGCGCTCGTTCATCGGCGCCAAGATCGCAGACGCCATGCGCCAGCCCGGGGACAAGACGTCCCGGCAGGACGCGGTTGAAGCAGTCCAGGCGTCGCTTATGGCAGCCCTCAAGGGGCAGCACGAGGAGGCCCACCTTAAGGGCGCGTTCCACGACCTTGAGACCGAGGCCGTGCGAGACGGCATCCTCAACGAGGGACGCCGCCCGGACGGCCGCAAGCTGGATCAGGTTCGGATGCTGTCGTCGGAGGTCGGCTACCTGCCGCGCGTCCACGGCTCCGGCATTTTCACCCGCGGCGAGACGCAGGTCCTGAGCACCGTCACCCTGGGGTCGATGGGCGACCACCAGAAGCTGGACACGTTCACGCCGGAGACCGGCAAGTTCTTCATGCACCACTACAACTTCCCTCCCTTCTCCACCGGCGAGGTGGGCAGGTCA
>CAYWBD010000393.1:0-6183 GCA_964456315.1 uncultured Thermoflexus sp. | reverse complement strand
GCGGCATCGGCCTCAACGTGCTGCAGGGCGCGCGCCTTGTCAACGCCTCCCGTGTGATCGCCGTCGACATCCACGACCACAAGCTCGAGTTCGCCTACAAGTTCGGGGCGACGGACGTCGTGAACGCGAAATCCCAGGACGCCGTGAAAGTGATACGGGAACTGACCGACGGTGGCGTGGACTTCGCGTTCGACGCCTTTGGCTCGGCCCGCACGTCGCAGTCCGCGTACGAGGCGACGCGCAAGGCGGGGACGACCGTGATCGTCGGCCTGGCGCCCGACGGTGAGAAGGCGCCGATTGACCTCGTGGACATGGTGCGCAACCAGAAGACTGTGGTCGGCAGCTACTACTCCTCGGCCAGCCCGCACGAGTCGTTCCGCAAGGTGCTCGGCTTCTACCAGAAGGGCAAGGTTGACATCGGCAGCGTGATCGTGCGCCGTTACACGCTGGACGAGATCAACGAGGGCTTCGACGCCCTGGCGCGCGGCGAGGACGGCCGCGGCGTGATCATGTTCAAGGGCGTGCGCTGAGGGCAGCGCGTCGCTGGTACAGGTGGCCTGTCCAACGCCCAGCGAGCCGGGTGCTGCTCCTGGTTGAACTCGGGCCGCTCCGGCCCCTGATCGAACGCGGGCCGCTCGCCCCGAGCGTAGTCGAGGGGCCCCGTTCTTCGCCCTTCGACAGGCTCAGGGCGAACGGGAGCCCCCAGTGGCAGGCGTCGGGGGAACCGTTTGTTCCAAATTTCACTTGCCGCTCCAGAGGGCCGATGTTATGCTGCGCGGCTGGCTGCAGGTGCGAACTTGCGCCGAGTTCAACCAGCCGTTTGTTAATGAGCGCTCCGTGACGCCCTGATCGGCGCGCGCGGGTCGCCGCCAGCAGGGCTCATGCAGGACTATTTCCGGCAGTACGGCACGCTCGCCATCTTCATTGGCCTCGCCATAGCCGTCCCGATTGGGATGCTCACGCTGTCGCTGCTCGGCCAGCGCTTCAGCGTCCGCCCAAACCGGCCAAGCGTGATCAAGCGGGCGGCCTACGAGTCTGGCATGCCGCCGATGAGCCCCAAGCCCACGCTGTTCAACTTCCGCTACTACCAGTAC
This sequence comes from uncultured Thermoflexus sp., assembly GCA_964456315.1. Lineage (GTDB taxonomy): Bacteria > Chloroflexota > Dehalococcoidia > Lucifugimonadales > Lucifugimonadaceae > SHXW01. The sequence goes on along the minus strand of CAYWBD010000393.1, from coordinate 5,089 downwards.
GCCCTGCTGTTCGTGGTCTTCGACGTCGAGACGGTGTTCTTGTACCCCTGGGCCGTCAAGTACGGCGTGCTGACAAGGCAGTTCGGGCTCGTGGCGCTGTTCGCGGTGCTCGTGTTCCTGGGGGTGCTGACTGTGCCCTACGTCTACGCCTGGCGAAAGCGGGCGCTCGAGTGGCAATGACACCTGACCCTCACTCCCCGCTTATGCCCAACGCCGCGGACCTCATCCGGACGCGCCAGGAGACCGTGATCGGCTACCGGCCCGGTGTGCCGCTGGCTGACGTGACATGGGAACTCGACCGCGAGGAGGGCGCCGAGGTCAACCTGCTCAAGGCGCTGCGCGTCGGGCCGTACCCCGACCCGATAGTCGAGGTGCCAGCCGACCTGCGCCGCAACATCGCAGTGACCGGGCTCGACTCGCTGCTCAACTGGTCGAGGAAGTCCTCGATATTCCCGATGCAGTTCGGCCTGGCCTGCTGCGTGTTCGAGATGATCGCCACGGTCATGGCCCGCTTTGACATCTCCCGATTCGGAATGGAGGCGTTCCGCGCCTCGCCCAGGCAGTCGGACCTTATGATCGTCTCCGGCACCGTGACATGGAAAATGGCCGTCCCCATCCGCCGCCTTTACGAGCAGATGCCCGAGCCCAAGTGGGTCATCGCCATGGGCGTCTGCGCCACCAGCGGCGGCCCTTACTACGAGTCCTACTCGGTCGTGCCCGGGGTGAACCACATCGTCCCGGTCGACGTGTACGTGCCGGGCTGCCCGCCACGCCCGGACGCGCTCATTTACGGCATCATGCAGCTCCACGAAAAGGTGAAGCGGTACCGCCTCAACGGCACCGTGGCGGGCGCGCAGTGACCAGGCCCTGGACCGGCGAAGAGCTTGCCGGCGCGCTGGGCCGCGCTGCGCAGGGCGCGGTCGTTGGACACGCAGGCGCAGCGGTGTGGGTGCTGGCGTCCTCGTGGCGCGAGACGGCCCTGACGCTGCGTGACCGGCAGGAGTTCACGTTTGACCTCCTGAACTCGGTGTCGGCAGTCGACTACATCGGCCACTTCGAGGTTGTGTACCACCTTACCTCCCTGCGACAGAACCGCAGCGCCGTGGTCAAGGTGAAATGCGGTGAGGGGCGGCAGGACCCTGTCGTACCCAGCGTGGTATCGGTCTGGCGGGGTGCGGACTTGCAGGAACGTGAGGCGTACGACCTGATGGGAGTCCGGTTTGAAGGGCACCCCAACCTGAAGCGGATCATGCTCTGGGAAGGGTTCCCGGGCCACCCGCTGCGCAAAGACTTTGTGACCTACGGTCAGTCGGTTGTCCCGCCTGACGCGGCAGCGGCGCTGGGACGCCCCGCAGCCGAGGGCTAGGCACGTGACTTCGCTCTCAATGTCAGCAACGGAAAGGCTCTGCGCAACATGCCGCTAAAGACAGAGCCGATCTCAATCAACTTCGGGCCTCAACACCCCTCGACGCACGGGGTGTTCCGCATGCGCGTCACATTTGACGGAGAGCGCATCGTCGGCGTCGAGCCCGTGTTCGGCTACCTGCACCGCGGGTCTGAGAAGCTCGCCGAGGAGCGCACCTACACACAGGTCGTGACGCTCACGGACCGCATGGACTACGTGGCGTCCATGACCAACAACCAGGCCTACATAGTCGCCGTCGAGAAGCTGGCCGGCATCGAGCCGTCGCCGCGGGGCGTCTGGCTGCGCATGATCGCCGCTGAGCTCCAGCGCATCGCCAGTCACCTGGTGGCCACCGGGTTCTTGCTGCAGGACCTCGGCGCCTGGGGCACGCCGCTCATGTACTCGATGCGGGAGCGGGAAAAAATCCTCGACCTTTTCGAGATGATGTGCGGCGCACGGATCACAAACTCATACCTGCGCCCCGGCGGCGTGTTCTCCGACGTCCCGGACTACTTCTGGCAGGCGCTCCGGCAGTTCATGGACGAGATCCCGCACCGCATAGATGAGCTGGACCAGTACCTGACCGGCAGCGAGATCGCCCTGCAGCGCACGAAGGGCGTCTCGGTGCTGCGCGCCGAAAGCATGGTCAACGCCTCCATCACCGGGCCGATGTTGCGGGCCGGCGGAGTCGACTGGGACCTGCGCCACCGCGCGCCTTATGACTATTACGACCGCGTGCAGTTCGCCCGCCCGCTGCACCACGCCAGCGACAACTTCGCCCGTTACTGGGTGCGCCTCCAGGAAATGCGGGAATGCATCAAGATCGTTGAGCAGTGCATCAAGCTGATCGAGCCCGGGCCGGTGCGGCCGAAGTCGGTCCCGTACCTGGTCCGGCCGCCGGTGGGTGACGCCTACGTCGCGATCGAGTGCCCCAAGGGCGAGCTCGGGTTCTACCTGGTAAGCGACGGCGGCGTATCGCCGTACCGGTGCCACGTGAGGGCGCCCTCGCTGATAAACCTGACCCTACTCGAAGAGATGCTCATAGGGACGTACATGGCGGACATGTTCGTGAGCTTCGGCAGCACCGACATCAACATGGGCGAGGTGGACAGGTAAGGGCACGGCGTACCGTGCCCGGCGAGCGGATTGATCGAGACTCAAGGGCAGGGCGTACCGTGCCCACCTCTCGACAGGCTCAGGACGAACGGGGGTGGCGCTCCGGTATCGCCGGGACAGCCCACCTGAAAGCGCAGACAGTTGCAGACAATCTTCGACAACTCACTCTTCCGGAACATCTACTGCAACCTGGTGGATAGCGACAGCGCGCGCTGCGCTGGCGGCGGGCTCTTCGGCGCGGCGCCCAACGCCGGCCTGCTCCCTGAAAGCATGGCCTGGCTGGCCTACGCGATCACGGCGGCGCTCATAGGTTTTGCCATCCTGAACGCCGTGCTGGGCGCGGTCATCGTCTTCATCTGGGCGTGGCGGCGCATCTTCGCCCGCTTCCAGAACCGCGTCGGCCCCAACCGCTGGGGCCCGTTCGGGTCGCTGACCACGGTCGCCGACGCCGTGAAGTTCATGACCAAGGAGGACGTCGTCCCTGCCGAGGCTGACCGGCTCATCTTCAACATCGCGCCGGTGCTCATGGTCGTGCCGGTGTTCCTCGTGTTTTCGGTGGTGCCGTTCGGGGTCGGGACGTTCCTCGCGGACCTGAACATCGGCATCCTGTTCATCATCGCCGTCACATCAGGTAGCGTGCTGGCGCTGGTCATGGGGTCGTACGGCTCCGGGAACCGGGTGGCCGTATTCTCGGCGATGCGCGCGGTGGCGCTGCTGATCAGCTACGAGATCCCGATGGCGCTTTCGGTGATCGGCGCCGTCATCCTCGCCGGGTCGCTTTCGATGGGCGACATCGTCCGGGCGCAGCATGTCCCATTCATCATCGTCATGCCGCTCGGGTTCCTGGTGTTCCTCATCACCTCGCTCGCGGAGACAGGTCAGACGCCCTTCGACCTGGCCGAGGCGGAGTCCGAGCTTGGCGCCGGGTACCTGAACGACTACTCGGGCATGAAGTTCGGCCTGTTCTACCTGGCTGAGTTCGCAGCGGGCCTGGCGGCGGCAGCCGTCATCACGACCGTGTTCCTGGGCGGCTGGCGCGGCTGGTGGCCGGTGCCGTCGCACGCCTGGTTCTTCCTGAAGATGGGGCTGCTCCTGTTCGTGATGATGTGGGCGCGCTTCACATGGCCGCGACTGCGCCCCGACCAGACGATGGCGCTCTCGTGGAAGGGCCTGTTCGAGCTGACGCTGATAAACCTGGTCAGCACGGCGGCCCTCGCAGCTGTGTTCTCAGACCCGGAGGCGGACGGCAGCCTGTACTCCGCAACCGAACTGTGGGTCATGGCCGCCGTGAACTGGGTTGTGTTCGTGGCCTCGGTGTGGGCGGTGGGCAAGGTGCTCACGCCCCGGCCGTATCGCGAGGCGATGCCTGCGCCCGCGGCCTCGGTGTACCCTGTCGGGGTTGACGAGATGCCCGCTGCCAGGGCGGCGGGGGCGGCGGACGGGGGATAGTCTGGCCGCGGCGTACCGGCCGCGGAGCGCGGTCCCGGGACACCGCGCGGGGGAAATGACTCTCGGTTTACAGGGCCCGGTCGCGGCGACGCCAGCGCCGGGTAGAGCAAGCAGGGGCAAATGCTGGGAACTGGGCTCATCAAGGGCATGGGCGTGACGATGAAGAACTTCCTCCGCGCGCCTGTGACGGAGCAGTACCCGGACCGCCACCCCAACATCATGGAGGCCGCCAGGGGGGAGGGGATGAACCCGGCCGCCTACGTCCTCAAAAAGCCTATCGAGGCGTTCAAAGCCTCAGCCGGGCTCAAGACCATGCCTGTGAAGGTCAAGCAGACGCCCCGCTTCCGCGGCAATGAGTTCGCATGGTACGAGGACCGTTGCACCGGCTGCGCGAGTTGCGCCAAGTACTGCCCGCTGGGCATCATCAAGATCGTCACCAGCCCCGGCGGGATAGATGTCCAGGAGGGCGAAAGCTACGCCATAGATGTGTTCGACATTGACACCGGCCGCTGCATGTTCTGCGGCCTGTGTGTCGAGGCCTGCCCGTACGACGCCCTGCACATGGGCTCGCAGTTTGAGCGTGGCAACTACCGCCGCACGGACCTCGTGATAACGGTCGACCAGCTGAAGACAGGCCTCAAGCAGCCCAGCAGCTGGTTCCGTCCGCAGTTCGAAGAGCGGGGGTACAGCCCGTTCAAAGCGCCTCAGCCTGACCACAAGCAGGCTGGCAGACACGAGAAGCCAGACACCGAAAAGCTCACCGAAAAATGGGTGAAGGAGCGTTGAGCCCCTTCGAGGTCTCGACCGCGGCGCATGTTGCGTTCTGGGTCTGTTCGGGCCTTGCCATAGCGGCTGCCGTGCTCGTCGTGACTGTCAAGAACGTGTTCCGGGCCGCAGTGTTTTTGGCCCTTTCGTTCGTTGGCGCAGCGGGGCTGTACTTCGTCCTCAGCGCGGAGTTCGTGGGCATCGTCCAGATCCTCGTCTACGTGGGCGCAGTTTCGGTCCTGATCGTGTTCGCCATCATGCTGGTGAAGGACGTGGGCGCTGGGAGCACCCGCGTCCAAAGGCCTGCGATGGCCGCGCTCGTGGCCGCACTGGTGGGCGCCGGCCTCATGTTCG
>CAYWBD010000392.1:0-3863 GCA_964456315.1 uncultured Thermoflexus sp. | reverse complement strand
GGTCGTCGCATCATGGGCAACGTGAGGCTGAGCGGGATGTTATGCACGCGTCCTGTTCCTCTCCCGCAAGGGGAGAGGGTATGAAGCACCTGGCTCAGGACTTCGGAGTCAGCGCCAGTCGCTCCGCCCTGCCCTAACCGGCTGGCCGCGCGCCAAGTGGGACCGGCCGCCACGACATCCGGCGCGGCTCCACATCCCCCGACAGTGCCTGGCGCAGTCCCGTGCCGTCCGAGTCCATCAGCCACATGGCGCCGATCTCGGCGTCCACGATCGCGATCTCGCTGTCATCGGGCGACCAGACCGCCAGGAGCACTGCGAAAGGCAGCTGGGCGAGTTTCTCCCGGGCACCGCTTTCGAGGCGGATGGTGATGAGCTCGATGCCTCCGTCGCCGCGGTCTTGACCCGCGAGGAGGCGTGCGCCGTCGCGAGACCACCCGAAAAACACCTCGGTGCTGTCCGCGGGCGTCACGACCCGCTCTTCTGAGCCGTCCGCTGCGGCCACGATCACCTTGAGTACGCCCAGACCGTTGTCTCTTGTGTACGCCAGCCGCTTGCCGTCGGGGGCCCAGTGCGGGAGCAGGTGGCGTGAGGTGTCGTCCTTGCTGAGCCTGCGGGCGGTTGTCGAAGATGCCGGGGTCCCGGCCGCGCCGCCGGAAAAGCCCGACAAGTCCGCGACGTAGATCTGCCAGGCTTCCTGGGCAACGGTGGCGAACGCGAGCTTGGTCCCGTCGGGCGAAAGCGAGGGCATCACTGCGCCGTCGGGGTCATCCGTAAGGCGTCGGACAGTCCCAGCCATGAAGTCAGCGTCGAAGACCTGGAACTTGCCATCGACTTCGCTCCCGAACACGATGCGGGAGCCGTCGGACGACCACTCAGGCGCGTACTCGCGCACCCCGTTGCCCACAAGTGACGCAGCCGCTGGCTTCAGGTCGGCTGTCGCCAGGTCGATCACCACGATCCCGCCGCCGTCCTCGTCGAGTGCCTCCACCGCCAGGAAGTCCGCGCTCCGCGCCCGCACCGTGACTGACGCCGTGGCCGTAAGCGCGGTGCGGTTCCCCAGCGCTCGTGCAGCCAGCGTCGCGCGGATGGAGTCCGGAAAGTTGCCGGGCTGTAGCGGGGCCACGTACAGGCCGTCGGCCGTCACCCTGCCGTCGCCTGCCGACTCCCAGAGCACCGGCGCTTCATTGACGCTGTTCCCGTACTCATCCTTCAGTAGAGCAAAGAAAGGCGCTCCAGCCCCCGCGGGAACGGAGTCAGACCGGGGTGTGATCTCCAGGCTCACCGGCACGCCCGGCAGGACCACTATTGGGACGCTCGCGCTCGCCGCCACTTTCGACCTGGTGCCCTGCACCACTAAGAAGTTGTCGGAGTAGTCGCCGGCCTTGGTGCCCGCCTGGAAAACACCCTTACCATCGACAACCCCGGGCTCTGGCGTCAGCAAGGTCCATTTCACGCCGTCGAGTTTGACCTTGTTGCCAAACCGGTCGGCCCCCGTGGCGGCAAAAGTCACTGTCCCCATGACAGGCAGTGTCGCCTCCGGCGGGTCCACGATGATGCTGTCGAGCACGCCGGGCTGGACGATAGCCCGGACGACCTCCTCGAACGTCTTGCCCCCCGCCTTCACGGTCACCTTTACGAGCGCGGTCTCGCTCTCGGTCGCCTCAGTGCTGACCCGGAACAGCCCGGTGTTGTCGATACGGTCCGAGCTGCGCAGCGCCTCGAAGGTGACGGTCCCGCCATCCAATGGCGCGCCGTTCTGGTCGACCGCCGTTGCAGTGAACGTGATTCTTGACCCCGCTGTGATCTCCGGGTTGGCTGGCTCGACCTTCATGCCGGCCGGGGCGCCCGCCTTGAATGTCAGCGCGGCTGCGCCGGTGCCCTTCTGGCCCAGGCGCTCAAAAGTCGCCGTCACACCGCCTGCGTAAGTGCCTGAGCCCCGTGCGGCCGTGAACAGCCCGTCTGGCGTGATCTCACCGGCATCAGGGTCAGCCGACCACACGACTTCCGCGTCTGGCACGACGTTGCCCAGCCCATCGAACGCCTGTACCTCGAACTGTACGGTGTCGCCGGTCTGGACCTCAACGACAACCGGGGTTACTGCCATCCACCCTGCCGGGCCGGGCTCCACACGTACCTGGAGGCGGGTGCTAACCCCCTGTCCGCTGCCCTTGGCCACGGTCAGTGTCACGGTGAAGTCGCCGGCGTCCTCGTAGGTGTGGGCCGGCGCCTGCTCGGTGCTCGTGTTGGCATCACCAAAGTCCCAACGGTACGCGACGCCGCTGCTGGGCTGTAGCGGCGTGAAATTTACGGTCAGCGGCACAGGCCCGCTTATGACCGACGGAGTGAAGCTGGCATCAAGTTTGCCGCCGCAGGCCGCGGTAGCCAGTGCCAGGGCCAGGGCCAACCCTATGAAGGGGACCGGCAGCCGCCGGACAACGTGTGTTTTCAGTGCGAACAACAACTGGTCTGCTCGGCCTTCCTTGCAATCCGCGCACAAAATTGGATTGTACGTGCCGCCTCGCCCGGGGCGATGCACTCTGTTACGGCTTTTGCCACCTCCGGGATGTGCCGGTACTGCTCTCAGGGGTCGCTGTCATTCTTGTCGCGGCGACGCAGGCGGAAGCACGCGATTCAACGTCGGTCGACCTGTCGCGGCTCAGACCTTTAGTCCCTTGCCAACTACGACGCTGCGGCGGACCGGGACGCTGTCTGCGGGACTTCCCCCGTGGTCAGGCGCGCGTGCATCGTGCGGCCCTTGCTTGCGGCCCGCCACACCATGCCCCGCGGGCCAGCACGGAGGCGCCACCGGCACCCTTGGACTAGCCTTCTTGCACACCGGCTGCGCCCGTTGGACGGGACCGGCGACCATTTCATGGGCGAAGCGCCTGAGGGCCAGTAATGCCTGCAACCGTCCTGGTCGTGGACGACGACCCCCACATCCTGGAGCTTGTCTCCACCCGCCTTCAGCTGGCTGGCTACCAGGCGTTGACCGCGCCCGGGGGTGAAGAGGCGCTGAAGATCTTCTTCGCCAGGCGGCCGGACCTGGCCCTGCTCGACGTGGAGATGCCGGGTATGGGTGGGGTCGCTCTTTGCGCCCGCATACGCGAAGTCTCAGACATCCCGGTGATTTTCCTGACGGCTTTCGGCGCCGACTCTGACAAGGTCAAGGGCCTCCAGGCCGGCGCGGACGATTACGTGGTCAAGCCGTTCTCAAAAGATGAGCTCCTGGCGCGGATCGGTGCAGCCCTGCGCCGTGCCGCCATGCCGTCGGTGAAAGCCGCGGCTGACTCATACTCCGACGGCGAGATCGGACTCGACGAGCGCGCCCACCTGGTCAGCGTCCGGGGGACGCCCGTGTCATTGTCTCCGCTTGAGTTCCGGGTCCTCACCGTCCTGGTGCGTCACGCCGGGCAGGTCCTATCGCAAGACCAGATCATTTCGTCCGCCTGGGGAAGGGAAGCAGACCAGGCGTCGTACGAGAGCGTCCGGCTCTACATTTCGTACCTGCGGGCCAAGATCGAGGAGAACCCGCGCCGGCCGCGGCTCATTGAGACCGTCCGCGAGTTCGGGTACCGGTACGTCAGGCCTTCCGGGCCCGGGCTGGCCGCCACAGCCTAAGGGAGCCTGGCCGCGGGTCGGCTATCAGGCCCTCCCGTTTCGTTGCTGTGGACGCCCAGCCTTTTGCTGACCACTGACCGCCATGCGCAGGTCCAACTTCCCCCTTCGACAGGCTGGGGCCTGACCGCACCCGGCATCTGGCAGGGCGCGGGAGCAACAACGCTCTTGAGGTAGAACCCCCCCCCCCCCAGGTCCCGGGCGGAATGCCGAACCCAACACGGGCAGGCCCGAGTCCGGCCCGCCGC
>CAYWBD010000391.1:0-3012 GCA_964456315.1 uncultured Thermoflexus sp. | reverse complement strand
GGTAGATGGTGTAGAGGCGCTCGCCCATCGCCACCGGCATAGGGACGTTGGCCGCCACCTGCTGCCAGGCGTCCATGTTCTCCGGCTCGATGGGGTCCTCGAAGAAGTAGAGGTTGTACGGGCCGAGCGCACGGCCGACCGCGATGGCCTCCGCGGGCGTCAGGCGGTTCACGACGTCGATCATCACGTCCACGTCTGGGCCGACGGCCTCCCGTACGGCGGCCACACGCTCGACGGCGCTGCGCTGCATCCCGGTGAAGGACATCGCCTCCAGCCCCCGCCCCTCTTCAAACGAGTGCCCGCCGAACTCGCCGAACGGGTACAGGCGTACCGCGGTGAACCCCTCTGCGACGCGCTGCCTGGCCTGTTCGGCAAGCGCTGCCGGGGAAGCCCCGGAGAGGTGCGTATACAGGCGCACCTTCTCCCGCGTGGGGCCGCCGAGCAGCTCATAGACCGGCTTGCCCGCATCCTTGCCCTTGATGTCCCAGAGCGCCTGGTCGATCGCGCCGATGGCCGCCATCACGTCTGCGCCGCCGCGGAAAAGGCAGCGACGGAACATGTGCTGCCAGTGACGTTCGATCTGCAGGGGGTCCTTGCCTGCCAGGTACTCGGCGCAGTACTGCACGCCGGCCAGCGGCAGGTACGGCGTTCCGCCCGTGCCTGACGCCGGGTGTAGTTCCCCGACGCCCGTTATCCCGGCGTCTGTCTGCACCTTGACATACATGAACCGGTCGGCGCGTAGCGTCTCAACCTTTGTAACCTTCATCGGCCTCTCCTGGCGCATGGGCGCGGCGGTGGGTGCCCGCACACAGCGTGGGGGACAATCTACTCCCGCCCGGGCGACAGGGCCAACACCATACAATCGGGGCGACGCTTCCCGCGTCAACTATGGCTACCGCATCTGACACCCAGGGCAAGTCCGGCGTGATCTCTCGCGTCGGCTCGTTTGTGCTGGGCCGCCGTCTCGCCTCGGGCCAGGAGTCGTCCGAGCGGCTGTCGAACGTCACCGCGCTGGCGGTGCTGTCGTCCGACGCCCTCTCCTCTGTCGCATATGCCACCGAAGAGCTCCTGCTGGTGCTCGTCCTGGTCGTCGCGGGCGTCATGTGGTCAGTCCCAATTGCGCTGGCGATCATCGCCCTACTGGTCATCCTCACGTTTTCGTACCGGCAGACGATCCGGGCCTACCCGGAGGGCGGCGGCGCCTACAACGTCGCCAAGGAGAACCTGGGCACGAGGGCCGGGCTGGTCGCAGCCTCAGGGCTGCTGATCGACTATGTCCTGACTGCCGCGGTGAGCATCACGGCGGGCGTGGCTGCGCTTACGTCGGCCTATCCGGGCCTGAGGGAGATCAGAGTCGAGATCGGGCTGAGCGCGCTGGCGCTGCTGATGCTGGTCAACCTGCGCGGCGTGCGTTCCACAGGGCGCATTTTCACGATACCGACCCTCGCCTTCGTGGCCTCGATGCTGGCGCTACTGGGCGGGGGCATCTACACCGTCTGGCGGGGCAACACTCCCGCGGCACCCGTGGTGACGCCAGGCGAGGGCGCGGCCCTCGGCGCGGTCAGTGTCCTGCTCCTGTTGCGGGCGTTCTCATCGGGCAGCACAGCCCTGACCGGGATAGAAGCCATGGCCAACGGGACAAAGATGTTCAAGCCGCCTGAGGCCGGCAACGCCCGCGTCACCCTGCTCTGGATGGGGGCCATACTCGCCGTACTTTTCTTCGGCGTCACGTGGTTTGCGCAGGAGTTCCACATCGTCCCGGTCGACAACGAGACAGTCATCTCGCAGATCGCGGGGGTGGTGTTCGGGGACGGCCCGTTCTACTACGTGATCCAGTTCTCGACCATGATGATCTTGCTGCTGGCCGCCAACACTGCCTTTTCTGGCTTCCCGAGGGTCGTCAGCCTGCTTGGCAGGGACCGCTACTTGCCGCACCAGTTCGCGGGCACCGGGCGGCGCCTCGTCTACTCCAACGGGATCCTGCTGCTCGCCGTGCTGAGCGGCGTCCTGATGGTCGTCTTTGGCGGCGACGTCCACCGCCTGATCCCGATCTACGCCGTCGGGGTGTTCATGTCGTTCACGCTGTCCCAGGCAGGGATGTTCAGGCACTGGCTGCGTGAGCGGGGCTACGGCTGGCAGTGGAGCGCGGTCATCAACGGGACAGGCGCTGTGGTCACTGGCGTCGCGCTCATCGTCATAGCCGTCACAAAGTTCGCCCACGGCGCCTGGGCGGTCATAGTGCTGGTCATTCTGATCCTGTACCTCTTCTACTCGATACGCCGCCACTACGAGAAGGTGGCCCGCGAGCTGTCACTGGAGGGGTACCAGCCATCTGCGGTGCCGATACGCCACACCGTGGTCATCCCAGTGTCCGGGGTGCACCGCGGCGTGCTCAACGCAGTGGCGTACGCGAGGTCGGTGTCGGCTGACGTGCGGGCTGTCTATGTGTGCACCAACCCTGCCGAAGCCGAGGCCCTGCTGCGAAAGTGGCAGACCTACGTGCCAGACATCCCGCTCACCGTGATCAACTCCCCGTACCGGCTTGTGCTCAGGCCGTTCTTGCTCTACCTGGACGAGATCCGCGGCGCAGATAGCCCGTTCATCACCGTCGTCATCCCTGACTTCATCCCCATGCACTGGTGGGAGTGGCTGCTGCACAGCCAGACCGCCTGGCTGTTCCGGCTATCGCTCATGTTCAGGCGGAACCTGGCAGTCGTGAGCGTCCACCACCAACTCTCGCGATAGGTCCGAAATCCCCTCTCCCTTTGAGGGAGAGGGTCAGGGTGAGGGGCCATGGTCCCCTCACCCCTTGCGGGAGAGGATCATGGTGAGGGGTCGTTGAGTGGACGGGAGCGGCCCCGCTCGCCCCGAGCTAGGGCGAATCGACAATTAAGCGAGAAACCCGTCTGAAGTTTACGGGGCGAGGGAGAGTTAGGAAACAGCAGAGTTCAGGCCTCCGCATGGTGTGAGGAGGCTTGCATGAAACGGTACGAACTGAGCGCCTCCCAGTGG
>CAYWBD010000390.1:0-7541 GCA_964456315.1 uncultured Thermoflexus sp. | reverse complement strand
TCATCGGCGAGACCGTCTCCGGCGGGCTGTACTCCGAGTACCCGTCCCTGGCGCCGCGCGACTGGCTGAACGGTGAGGACCTGCGCCACACGTTCGACTTCCGGGGGGTGTACGCGACGATCCTAGAACAGTGGTTCGGCCTGAACTCCGTGCCCATAGTCAACGGCAGGTACGAACAGCTAAGGCCGTTCACCAGGACGCCGATCTCCCCCTAGCCACCGGCCGAGGCCACTCGCCCTGACACCACGCAGTCGCCCGAAGAGGACTTTACATTGAGCAAACCCTACGCACTGCTGAGAGCCGGGTTCCCCTACTACACCACGCTCGGGATGCGCCGGTACACCACCTACTGCATGGACCTCGTCATCGGCGACGCGGGCCGCCTTTTCGTGCTCTGCCGCGACGATGGTCAGGGCGGCAGCATCCGCAAGACCAACTGGGACGACGAGGACCAGGGGACCATCGGCGCGCCCGGGACCGGCGACGGTCAGTTCTCCTGGCCTGTCTGCATGGTCAGAGACGCCGCTGAGGTCCTGTACGTCTCGGACGAGGCGCTCCACCGCGTCTCGGCGTTCACCCGGGACGGCAAGTTCGTCGGCAAGTGGGGCACGCATGGCCACGGCGACGGTGAACTCGACCGCCCGTCAGGCCTGGCGTTCGACCCGGACGAGAACTTCGTCGTGGCAGACACCATGAACCACCGCGTCCAGAGGTTCACCAAAGACGGCAAGTTCATGTCCAGGTTCGGCCGCTCAGGAGCTGGCGATGGCGAGATGAACATGCCCTGGGGCGTCGCCGTGGATGGAGACGGGTGCCTGTACGTCGCAGACTGGGGCAACCACCGGGTCCAGAAGTTCGGGCCCGACGGGACGTTCATGATGAAGTTCGGCCACCGGGGCGCCGCCGAGGGTGAGTTCCACGGCCCGGCGGGCATCACTGTCGACGACGACGGCGACATCTACGTCGCGGACCGCGGCAACAACCGGGTGCAACTCTTCGACTCCAACGGTCGCTACGTCGAGCAGTTCCTTGGCGACGCCACGCTATCCAAGTCAGGCCGCAAATACATCATCGCCAACCCGAAAGTGCTCAGGGTGCGAGAGATGGTCACGATCGAGCCTTCCAAGAAGCTGCGCGGCCCCACCGCGGTGCGCATGGACGGCGAAGGGCGGCTCTATATCGCAGACTTCGGGTGCCACCGCATCCAGGTCTACAAGAAAGAGGCCTACCCGCTCACGCCCGAGGAGATCTTCCCGCCGCTGAAGTCGCCGACTCTTTACACGGTGTGACGCGCTTACTCACGACGCGGACGCCGAGCTCCCCGTGGGCACGGCCTGGGGCGACTTGGCCGGCAGCTTCAGTTGGCACCCGGCGCGGGGGGGCCTGACCGTGCCCATGATGGCCGGCTTCTCTCGGCGCCGGAAGCAGCTCCTCGAGGCCGAGCTCGCGCGGCTGGCGACCGAGCTCCCTCCACTCGGCATCCGGCGGCTGTATGTCACCGGCGACCTCGCCCGTGGGCCCGTCGGGCCAGAGAGTGAGCTGGAGGTGGTCGCCGTCCAGGACACCGACGAGCCCTACCACCGCCGTCCTGACTTCTTCGTCTCGCATGTGCGGCCCAGGACAGGCACCCGGTTCCACGTGTTCACCCCCGAAGAGTTCGAGGCGCTGTCCGGCGAGGACCCCGTACTCCGGGTCGCTCTGGCCTACGGGGAGCTTGTGTTTGACAGCTGAGAAGGAGCAGGCCCACCTCCTACGCGATGCGCGGCGCTGGACGGCACAGGCCCGGCACGACCTCGACGACGCCGCGTTCGCCGCGAACGCCGGCCGGCACGCGCTTGCCTGCTTCCTCTGCCACCAGGCCGCCGAGAAGGCCGTCACGGCGTTCCTACTGAGCCGGGGCGCTGAGAGGGTGTGGGGCCACGCGCTGGCGGACCTCTGTGAAGACGCCATGGTGTTCGAGCCGTCGTTCGACCTCATCAAGACGGTCGCTGTGCTCCTGGACAAGTTCTACCTGGGCGCCCGGTACCCGTCAGCGCTGCCGGGAGGCGTGCCCGCAGAGGCGTTCGACGCTCAAGACTCCGCGCGCGCTATCGAAATCGCCGCTGATGTCGTGGGCTTCGCCATCGGGCAGATGCAGCCACCGGCGGGCTAGAAGCCGACTCTGGCCTGCCATACGCTGCAGCCATAAGCAGTCCGTGGCCGTTGGCCCGTTCGTTCGCTAAGCACGCGAACGTAGACGCTGGCAACTGCCGTCATTCCTGCGAACGCAGGAATCCAGCGGCGTGAACTCGCGCGACGAGCGAGCGACCCGTGCCAACCCGGTCGTCAGGCGACCTGCGGTACAACTAGGGGCCGCCGAGGTTGAAGCGAAAACGGGGACGGTGAGCGGTTGGACGGGCCAGGGCGGGCGGCTGGCCTCGGCTTTTCAACAGTCTTGTGCGAAGGTGCGGCCAGCCGGCTTGGCGGCGGCACCGGGAGGCGCGCCGGGAACGGGTCGACGCCGAGTTCGCGCAAGTACTGGAACAAAGTCCGGTCTATCACCGAGCCCCAGGTGAAGCGCTTTGCAGAGACCTTTGCCGCCCGCCTCATCGCCTGGTCGACCGCGGGGTAGCGCCGGAGCTGGTGAATGTGGTGTACCAACTCCATCACGTCGTCAGACTGGAGCGAAATCGCGTCGTACCCGCTCGTCATGTAGTCCTCGCCGGTCAGCCCGACAGCCGCGATGCCGCCTGCGGCCATGGCTTCCAGCCCAACCAGCCCGAACGGCTCCAGTGAACTGTTCGCCAAGACCGCGTCAGACGCTTCGTAGAGCACCTTGGACTGTTCCTCGACGAGGTGGCTCTCCAGCAGCACCACGTCGGCATCCAAGGCAGGTAGGAGCGCGTCGACCAGAGGGCCCGTTCCCTGTTCGGTCCACTGCACCCGGTTGTAGGTCAGCCCGCGGTCCTGGATAAGTCGCAGCACCGTGCCGCCTGCGCTCGGAGCGCCACCCCTGGCGAACAACACCGGGCGGTCGCCGAGCTCCTTTAGCTGAGCTATGGCGTCGACCGCGTAGTCCCACCGCTTCTCGGCGTCCCAGCGGGCGATCTTGGTGATGGCGACCCGTCCGCGCAGCGCCTGTTGGAGGTGCCGCACCGCCGCTTGGTCCGGCGGGTTGAGCCACTCGTCCTCCATCCCATTCGGGATGACGCGCGGCACAATGCCTTCGTCTTCCATTACGTACTTCATGTAGCGGCTGACGGTGGTGATCTTCGCCGCAGCGTTCAGGGCCGTCCAGTTGATGCGCTCAAACCCGTACACGTTATTGGCGTTCCACATGAGGTGGACGCCCCCCGCCACGCCTGCGGCAACGGAAGCGGCGTGAATGGCGATCAAGGCGTCTGCGGACTGCCACTCTTCGCCAATGATCACCACCGGCCTGCCTGCACGCACAGCCGGGAGCACGACCTGGGACATCAGCCAGCCCGGCAGTGAGCGGTTCCAGTCCTGAAGCTTCTGGGCCTCACCCTCGTACGCCCCGGCGAGGTAGTGCTGGCTGAGCCACTGGCACCATCGGTGGAGGTGCAGCAGGCCTTCCTCCTGAACCTCATGACCGGGGAGCTTCGGGTCGCCAATGAAAAAGAGGTGGGACTCAAACCCCTTGCGCGCAAGGTTCCGGGTGAGTCCGGTGACACGCGTTGCCAGGCCGCCGACCCGGGAGTACTTGTCCGGTCCCTCGAAGCTGAGGACGACGAACAGGGTGCTGGACATACGGCCGCCTCCTGCCGGGCTGGGCCTTGGCCCCGGCGCCGCTGATAGCTGGCCGAACGGCTTTTCCAGGCAGCCTTGCCACCTGAATGCGCCGCCTTGTGGACGATGCCACTTTCGAAGGGCAACTCGGTCTGCTTCCTTATCAGTCTCTACCATTTCACGGCAGACTACCAAGCAGATAGGCGGCTGGCATCCAATGGATGTTGCGGCGGCGTTAAATGTCTGTGAAGGATTTGTTAATGGATCCGTAGCGGCCTCTACGGAATACGTAAGTACCGGACCGGGCGAGTACGGCTGTTTCCCGCGCCACTGGCCTCCTGGGAAACAACGATTCGGGCGTGTTTTGATAAGGACGAGCTTCGTAACAACCGTCAGGCGACGGGACCGGTGGCCTCGCGCACGCCTGGTCGCCAGCAGGGGTCTCGCCGCGGGCCGACGACACCCCCGGGCTATCCCGTGCCAAGCCTACTCGCTCGGGCGGCCTGACGGGCGCGGCCGACGGTCGGCGGGCCGTGTCAACCGGTGGAGAGCGTCGGAGTACTTCTGCACGGCCAGTGCGTACTCGGCGTGGCTCCAGGTCAGCGGCGAGACGGAGATGGGTTCACCGGTCTGTGGGTGCAGCTGTTCTGGGAGGATGCCGGCCGGGCTCATGTGCCCTTCCGCCCAGCGGATGAGGTCCCGCGCGGGCTCAAGCTCTGCGGTCGTCCGCGCCGCCAGAGAGTAGTACTGCGACAGCCAGAGCGTCGTGATGATCCACGGGTTGCCCGGCACGCCGTCGCCGTCACTGCCGATCCGCTGGTAGCGGTCCCCTTCGTAGCGCGCCAGGCCGCCAACAGGTGTGTTGACCCAGAGCCTCTTGCGGATGGCCTCAGCCGTGGCCACGGTGTGCGGGTGCAGTGGGTCAACCATCCCGAAAAGCGTGAACGCAAGGACGCTCGAGTCAAGGGCGCTGTCCCGGACCGGGCTGCCGTCGGGGCGTGGCATGACCGAACGGGCAAAGTGCCCGGCAGCCGGGTCCCAAAAATGCACCAACGCCGCTTTACGCAGTGAGTCAGCGGTCTCGTTGTAGCGGGCGGATAGCTGCGTTTCGTTGAACAAGTCGGCGAACCTCGCCGCCGCCGTCAGCCCCGCCCAAACGGCAGCCACGGTGTAGGCATGGACTCCCCAGCGCTCCTCCCAGAGGTCGTACGACGGTCGGCACAGCCCGGTAGCAGGGTCCCGGTAGGACACAAGGAAGTCCGCCGCGGCCGTTACCAGCGGCCGGTAAACGCCGCGTAGGAACTCAATGTTCTTGACTCCCTGGTAGTACTCCCACAGAGCGCGCACCACCAGGCCGGTCTCATCTTCCTGGATCGCCAGTTGCCTCGACCCGTCCGGCGCGACCCACGGGTGCCAGGTGGACCCGACGCTCCCTCCCGGAGTGAACTTGTGGAGGAAGTAGCCGTCTTCAGGCCAGTACGCAGACTGGCAGAAAAGGAAGAACTGGCGGCAGACCGCTCCGTACCGGGCGACCCCGAGGGCTATCACCGCCTGTGCCCCGTCGCGCGGCCAGCAGTAGGTGTAGGTATCCCGGCTGTACTCGATGATGTCCGAGTCCGTCGAGGCGATCACTGCGCCGCCGCCGTCGATATGGCTGCGGATCAGGAGCAGGCTCCTCCGGTAAGCGGTGGCAGTCGCCTCGCCGAGGTCGCCACAGTCCACGTCGTCCTTGCGCGCCCATGCCCTCCACCAGTCCGTCGTCCTCTTGATGAAGCTCTCAGGCCCGCGTTCCATCACGAACCGGTTCAGCTCGCGCACTGCGCGCATGTCCTGGCCGGCGGCCATCCAGTGGTACCCACCCGCGGTCGTCCCCGGTGCGATGCGCCCAAGCAGCATGGCGACGGTCGCGTCAACAGACCCCTGCGCGATCGGGTTGCCCTCCAGGTGGCCGTCCTCGGCGTCCCTCCACGTCCCCTCCAGCCCGCGGAAGTCCCGGATACCGGTCGCCCAGTTCTCCACTCCAGACGTGTTCCCGGCCATCACGTTCAACAGGAAGTAGCGCTTGTCCCGGTAGACCACGATGCCGCGGACCTCCGGGTCCAGGAACGCGGTATCGCCGACGCCCGTCCCGTAGAGGTGAAAGTCGTAGTGGTAGAACAGCCGGACTTCCACCGGGTTGTGGGCCCGGTTAGTGACGGTCACATGACGGAAAAAGATGTCCCGGCCAACGTCCACCGTGTCGGTGAAGTGGACCTCGAGGTCCCAGTCCCGGTGGACAAGGGTGACGTCGCTGGCGAGCGAGTCTTCGGCGTACACGATGTTGCGGTCCCAGGCCGAGTCGTCCAGCCACGCGAAGCGGCCATCGCACCACACGCCGGTGCGGGACTTATGACCGGCGAGGTGGTTCTCTTCCCCCACCCTGGGGTAGTAGATGTCGCGGAGCGTGTACTGCCGGTCAAACGCCAGGTGCAGGCGGTCATTCCCAACGACGATGCTGCGAGGCATGGGGTGACCCGGTCAGGCCTGGAGGAGCCAGCGCCCGCGTCCCGGCACTTGCGGACGCGCGACAGGCGCCGCAGCGCTGACGGCGGACCCGCTACCAGCATGGCTGGGCCAGGGCGCAAGGCGCCGGAGCGTCGCAGGTTGGGGGCTCAGGTAGTGCGCTTCTTCCGCTTGTTGGCAACCCCGAGCAGCCGGGTGGGGGAAAGTGGACTGGCGGCAGCGTCGGGCGCCGTAGACGCCTTCGGGCTGGCTGGTGCGACCCAGGGAGTGGGGACGCCGGAGTGCGCAGGCGTGGTGCCCTGGTGCGAGCGCGCTGCCCAGGCCGACTCAGCTTTGAGCCAGTGTTCCACGGACTTGCCTGCCGGGCGCCCTTCTTTCACCCAGATGTCGTACGCGATGTGACGGATTTCGTCGTCCTTGTGTGGGTTCTTCTGATCTAGCAACGGAAACACCTCTGTAGACATATTTGCCGCAAACGGCCGCGCACTGCCGCGTACGGCGGCGAGCGCAGCTTCCGGAAACAACTATAGCGTCGGTCATGCCGCGGCTGCACGTAGGTTCAGCGCTCTCGAAAGAAGAAACGACGCGCTCGTTGATCGGTAACGCGCCGGGGGTCAGGCTGCCTGCGCTGCCAGGTTGGCTACGCGAGCTGGGCATTGCCTGGACGGGAGCAGCGCTCCGAAGTCTTCGACGGCACGAAACAGCAGCCCGCCCCGCGGCAGCCGCTGCCGCGTTGCCTTACAACAGGCCTCTAGCCCCAGAAGGCTGCCAGCCAGGCCGCGCTAGAGGACTGGCGCGACCGACCCGTAGGCCTTGGCCGCGTACTCGCGCATCATCCGGTGCGCGTTGAAGAACGAGCCGTTTAGGGCGATGGCGCTCCGCCTCACCTGCGTGTACTGCGCAGGGTGCCGGTAGTACAGAGGCAGGATCGAGCTCTCGAGCTTGTGGTAGAGGGACTCGACTTCGTCGACATGCGGCTCGCCCACGAACGTGTCGGCGCCGACTGCCCACCCGGTCACACCCTCCACGTGGCCCTCCAGCCACCAGCCGTCGAGGGTGCTGAGGCTCGGCACGCCGTTGAGCGCGGCCTTCATGCCACTGGTGCCGGAGGCTTCGAGCGGCGGCTGCGGCGTGTTGAGCCAGATGTCCACGCCGGCGGTGAGGAGCTTTGCCATCTCCATGTCGTAATTTTCGAGATAGACGAGCGGGATGGCCGGCTTGAGAGCCTCGCTCACCTGCACCATGCGCTGGATAAATTCCTTGCCCTCGGAATCGTTCGGATGCGCCTTGCCCGCGTAGATGATTTGAAA
>CAYWBD010000389.1:0-1652 GCA_964456315.1 uncultured Thermoflexus sp. | reverse complement strand
TGACCCCGCAGATGCCGGCGGGGATCAGCTCCAGCATGTACAGGCCGCCCCAGCCTTCGAGCACGCCCACGGCGTCGCCGGTCCGCTGCCTGATCGAGGCGATCTTGTCCGCCATCAGCGGCTCTTCCAGCTTGACGTACTTGAAGTTCGGGTGCTCCCGGTTGAGCGCGTAGATTTGCTCAGGGCCGATCGTCGGGCCGCCGGGGTTGAAGTCCTGGACGAGCAGCGGGATATCGATAGCCCCTGCCACGCGGCCCAGGTACCGGAGGATGTCCTGGTCGCGCAGCCCGAAGATGCGCGGCACGGCGATCGAGACCATGTCCGCGCCGGCCTTCTGGTGACGCCTGGCGTTGGCGCAGGCCACCATGGCCGACGGGTGGTTCGCCTGCGCGATGACAGGCACCGCCCCGGCATTGGCCTCGACGGCGACCGCCACGACGTGGTCGCGCTCGGCGTCGTTCAACTTGTAGAACTCACTGCCGTAGGCGGGCAGGCACATGGCGGCGGCGCCGTTCTTGCCGACGAACTTCACGACGCGCCTTAAGTCGGCGTCGTGGATTGACTCGTCCGGCTTGAACGGGACCGGGATAATCGGGACGATACCGTCGATCTTCTTTGTGGATGCCACCTGGTCGTCGCACCTTTCTGCTCTGCCCGCGCTAGCGCGTCCGGGCGGGCTTGTTGTCGCACACTATCGCGCCTGCCTCAAGCGGGGGTCGAAGAAGTCCCGCAGCCAGTCGCCTATGAAGTTCATCGACATCACCGTCAGCAGGATGGCCACTCCCGGGAAGATCGACTGCCACCAGTTCGTCAGCAAGAACCGCTGTCCCTCCCCGATCATCACGCCCCAGGTGGGCGTCGAGGCTGGAACGCCGACCCCCAGGAAGCTCAGGCCGGCCTCCGCGATGATCAGCCCGCCTGTCCGCAGCGTCGTGATCACGAGCACCACGTGGGTAACCTGCGGCAGGACGTGGCGGAACATGATCCGCGTGCTCGATGCGCCGGAGGTCCGCGCGAACGCGATGTAGTCCCGGGTCTTGATCGACAGCACCTCGCCTCGGATGTTGCGCGCGCCGGCCGACCACCCGGACAGCGCGAGCAGCGCGATGACGGTGAACAGGCCGGGCCCCGCCGTGACTGCGACGACCAGCGCGAGCAACAGGAACGGGATGGCGGACCAAAGGTCCACCAGCCTCATGATCGCCTCGTCCGCGAGGCCGCCGAAGTAGCCCGCGACAACGCCGGAAGCCGTCCCTGCGAAGAGGCCCACCGTGACCGCCACGAGCGATACCAGGAGCGAGATCCGCGCGCCGTAGAGGACGCGGCTCAGCACGTCCCGGCCCTGCGAGTCTGTGCCCAGCGGGTTTTTGAGCGAGCCCCCGTCCATCCACGCAGGCGGTATGTCCTGGTTCCGCAGGTCGCGCTTGCCAGGGTCTCCAGGGCTTATCCAAGGGGCGAATATTGCGCCGAGCGCCAGCAAGCCCAGGACGAAGCCCGGCACCAGCGGGTAGCGCCTGACCCACTCCCAGCGCGCCCGTTCGACTCCAGGGACTTTCAGGGCGGTTGACCGGGCCTTTGCGGGCGTTGCCAACAACTTCAGTCCAGCCGGATGCGCGGGTCGATGAGCGCGTACGAGGCATCGGCCAGGAAGT
>CAYWBD010000388.1:0-16413 GCA_964456315.1 uncultured Thermoflexus sp. | reverse complement strand
GGGACGCCGTGCTCGGCCAGTATCCGCTTCACGCTCTGCAGCGTCCCCGAGCCGAGCTCGCGGTCCAGGAACTTCTGACCGGCGAGGTCCTGGGGCCGGACTTGCTTCTTCCGTGCGATGGGGTGGCCGGCGGGCACGGCCAGCACGATCTCGTCTTCGGCGACCTCTTCGTACTCGACGCCTTGCCGGCGCATTTTCGCGCCGACAAAGCCTATTTCCGCGCCGCCGTTTTGCAGCTCCACCAGCACATGCTCCGAGTCCGAGATAGTTACTTGCGGACGCACGCCGGGGTGCAGGCGCGTGAACTTGCCGAGCAGGTCAGGCAGGAGGAACTCACCCGGCGTAGTGCTGGCCGCGATGCGCAACTCCCCCGAAATGCCGCCAGCCCCGGACCGCAGTTCCCGTCCGAGGCTCTCGAATTCGGCGAGCGCCTTCTCAGCGAACTTGCGGAAACGCTCTCCCGCGGGTGTGAGTCCCAGCCTCCCCGGCGTGCGCTCCAGCAGGGTCACGCCGAGTTCGCGCTCAAGTCGCTGCACCTGCCGGCTGAGCGCCGGTTGGGTGACATTGAGAGTAGACGCGGCGCCGGTGAAGCTCCCGCTCCGCACGACCGCCAGGAAATTTTTCAGCTCTGCGAGGTCCATATGTCCGGCCCGGTCATCGCCTCAGGTCCGTTGGCTGGACCACAGCCAGTCTATTCCAAAACAGCATAGCAATTGCGTCGAGTATGCCTGGACGGTATTCTTCACGACCGGCGCGACGGGAGACTGCCCTGACCGTGGTGGGGCATATCGGTCTGACCGCAAGCTGTCTTGCCGTAAGGGAGGCGGGCTCCCAGGACGGGACGGGCCGGTCCGGACTCACCATCAGGTTGTCTTATCCCGCCGGGCGAGCGTTACTGAACAGGCGCACGCATGGATGACTTCAAATGGGACGTACGTGCACGGGGCGACGGCCCGGAGGGCGTGGTCGTCTATGCCCGGTCGCACAGCTTCCGCGCCGGCGCGCCGCTGAGCTTCGACGACAAGCACGGCGGCATAACCGCCATTGAGTACCTCATCGGTGCGGTGGCTGCGGACCTGGTGAGCGGGTTGGGCCTTGCGGCCAGGCGGCGGAGAGTCAAGGTGGACGCCGTCGAAGCAGTGGCGTCGGGCCGCTTGAACGAGCCGCTCGTGTATCTCGGCGTCGTTGGAGCGGACGGACACCCAGGGCTCGAAACGGTCACCGTCACTGTGTACGTCAGCACATCTTCGACCGACGCGGAGGTGCGCGCAGCCTGGGACGAGGCGCTGGCCAGGTCGCCAGTCGTGAACAGCCTCAGGAGGTCCGTGGGGCTTGCACTGGAAGTTAAAACGACGGGGTAAGGAGTTCGGGCAGGGTGTACAGGCTGGACGGCGCACAACAGAAGACTGTAGACGGGGCACGTGAGATCGCCGACCGCGCCGTTGCTCCCAATGCAGTCAGGGTGGACGCGGACGCTGCGTTCCCGAAGGAAGGCATCGAAGCGCTCGGCAAAGCGGGCTTCATGGGTCTCACGGTCGCCGGGGAGCACGGCGGGATGGGACACGGCCCGCGGGTGATGTGCGCCGTGCTGGACGAGCTCAGCCAGCGCTGTGCCTCGACGGCGATGGTGTACCTCATGCACCTGTCAGGCCTCGCCGCGCTGGGGGCCAACGCCGGAAAGAGGGCCGACGTGCTGCGGGCCGCCGCGAAAGGCCAGCACCTGACCACTCTAGCGTTCAGCGAGTTCGGCTCCCGCAGCCACTTCTGGGCGCCTTTCAGCCAGGAGGCCGTCGCCAACGGCCGCGTCAGGCTGAACGCCTCCAAGTCTTTTGTGACATCGGCAGGTGTGGCCGACAGCTACGTCGTGTCCACGAAGTGGGCAGCCGCGACCAAGCCCACCGAGTCCATGCTCTACCTCGTCCGCAAAGAGGACCAGGGTGTGCGCGTCTCAGGGTCGTGGAACGGGCTGGGGTTGCGTGGCAACATGAGCGCGCCCGTGCGGCTGGAGAACGTCGAAGTGGCTCCAGACCGCGCCCTCAGCCAGCCGGGGAAGGGGCTCGACGTGGTCCTCGGCAATATCCTGCCAACGTTCAACCTCGGAAGCGCCGCGATCTCGGTCGGCATCGCCGAGGCTGCGGTCCAGGCGACGACGAAGCACATCACGACGGGCGAATTCCAGTACGCCGGCAACAAGCTCTCAGACCTCCCTCTCGAACGGGCGCGCCTGGCGCAGATGCGGATAGAGACCGACCAGGCGCGGGCCCACCTGGCGAGCGTGGTCGACGCTGTTGAGCACCCCGGCCCCGCCACCATGCTCATGGTGCTCGAGTCCAAGGCGGCGGCCAGCGAGACCGCGCTGCGAGTTACCGACACGGCGCTGCGGGCATGTGGCGGCACCGGGTTCGCAAAGCACGTCGGCGTCGAGCGCAACTTCCGCGACGCCCGCGCCGCGGCGGTCATGGCCCCGACGACCGATGTGCTCCACGAGTTCATTGGCCGCGCGCTCTGCGGGATGGAGGTCTTCTAGTGGACCGCCCGGTCCGCGTAGGCGCCGTCCTCTACGCCCCTAAGGTGTCAGTCATCTGGGACATCATCCGCGACTTCTTTGAAGAGAACGGGTGTCCGATGGACGTCGTGCTGTACAAGGATTACTCGTTGCAGGCACAGGCGCTTGTCAAGGGTGACATAGACATTGCTTGGGATTCGCCGCTGGCCTGGCTCGACTGCCAGAGACTGTCAGGCGGCTCGTGCCGGGCGATAGCGATGCGTGACACGGACTGCGACCGCGTCTCGCACATAGTTGCCCGCAAGGACCTCGGAGTGCGTCAGTTGGCTGACCTGCGCGGCAGGACAGTGGCCGTGGGCGCGAAGGACTCTCCGCAGGCGACTTTGATCCCTCTGGCTCACCTGGAGCGCGCCGGCCTCCGGCAAGGCCAGGACTTCCGAGTGCTAAGGCACGAGGTCGGCGGCGGCTTGCACGGAGACCATGTGGGTGGCGAGGCAGATGCCCTGAAGGCACTGCTGCGCGGTGATGCCGACGCGTCGGCCATGCTCGACCTGAACCACAAACGGTGGTCCGCTGACGGCACGCTCGACCCCCGCAGCGTCGAGGTAATCGCGACCACGGACAAGTTTGACCACTGCGTGTTCGCCGCCCGCCCCGGCCTTCCACCTGACACCGAGACGCGCTGGCTGAAGACACTCTTCTCTATGTCATACGACAACCCGAAGCACCGCGAGATGATGGACCTCGAAGGGCTGAAGAAGTGGCTCCCCGGCCGGACCTCCGGGTTCGGGCCACTGAGCGGCGCAGTGGCCTCACAGTGGTTCTTCGGTTAGCCGGGTGGTGTGCAGTGTCTAGACGGTGCAGGTCCGCTACGTGAGCCCAATCCCGCGGCCTCGCCACAGCTCGCAGCCGGACGACGGCCCCACGTCGCGGGAGGCGAAGCTCTTCCCGGTCACAGGGGTAGGCAGTTGGCCGCGCCCGCCCGAGTTGCTGCGCGCCCGCCGCCAGAAGCAGCGGGGCGAAATTACCGCAGCTGAACTGGACCGCCAGGCTGATGCCGCGGTCCTGGAAGTCCTCCGGCTCCAGGAGTTAGCCGGAGTAGACGTCGTCACCGATGGCGAACAGCGGCGCGACAACTTCTTCTCGTTCGTGTCCGAGAAGCTATGCGGGGTCAAGCTCATGACCCTCGCGGAAATGCTCGACATTGTCGAGGACAAGGCGGGGTTCGAGGGCATCCTGCGGACCCTTGACGTGCCTGCCTACTCGATCAGCAACGCCACCTGTGTCGGCAAGGTCCGCCGCAGGGAGCCCCTTGCTCTGGGTGAGCTCCAGTTCGTCAGGCGTCACACTGCGAAACCCGTCAAGGTCCCCCTGCCCGGGCCTTACTTGCTGACCCGGGCTATGTATGTCCCGGCGGTCTCGGCGGCGGCCTACGGGACGAAAGAAGAACTCGCGGAGGACCTGGTGGCAGTGCTGCGGGCGGAAATTGCCGACCTGCTTGCCGCGGGAGCGGCGTTCGTCCAGCTAGATGAGCCTGTGCTGACGGAGCTGGTGTTCACCCAGGGCCGGACGCGCACGTTCATGTGCGCGGCACTGGCAGCGCGAAAGGACCCGGCCGAGGAGATTGAGCTCGCCGTCAGCCTTATCAACCGGGTAGTAGAGGGGTTCGACAGCGCCCGGACCGGCCTGCACGTGTGCCGCGGCAACTGGAGCCGGGATGAGACCACGCTTCTCAGGGGCGCCTACCAGCCGCTCGCAGACGCGTTCAACCGGCTGAACGTGCGGCAGCTCGTCCTCGAGTATGCCACCGACAGGGCCGGCGACCTCATGCTCTTTCCGGGCAAGGAGCTCGGCCTGGGCGTCGTCAATCCCCGCACGGACGAGACCGAGATGGTCGGAGACATCGTGGCGGCAGTCGGGCGTGCGCTCCACCTCTACCCCGCCGAACGAGTCTGGCTCAACCCCGACTGCGGCTTCAGCACGTTCTCGAACCGGCCTGTCAACAGCACGGAGGTCGCGTTCAACAAGATGCGGGCCATAGTTGAGGCCGCTCGGACGTGCCGGACGGACCCGTCATTGCGGACCGGGGCGAAGCACCAGTAACAGGGCAGGGGGAGCGCGACGTAAAAAGGGCAAGGTCGGCGCGTGCTTCCCTCGCGCCGCGGGGCCGCCGAACCTTCTAGCGCCTCTGTGTGCGATCACCACTGACGGTGCGCCGGGCGGTCAATAATCTGGACTGCATGCGTAATGGAGTCCGGGGGCCCGTCCTGCCCCTGGCGCTTTGGTTGTTGTTCGCTGGTGCGGCCTGTGCTGTCCCGGCTGAATCCAGCGGAGCGTCACCGGCCCAAGGTGAGAGGCCGGCCGCAGTGGCCACTTCTTCGGAACTGGTGCTGGGCTCAACGGCGACCGAGGGAGCCCTGGTCGTGCCGGTTGTCCGTCCGGCGACTGCGACTCCAACAGATGTTTCGTTCCCGCCGACTGCGGCTCCAACCCCGGTCCTGTCCCCGACAGATGTGCCTCCCCCGACCGTTCTAGCGGCTACGGCTGTCACTCCTGCTACGACGCCGATTGGCTCTGCAACGTCAGCTCCTGCGCGTGCGCCAACGGTCGCGCCCAGTCCAACTGCCAGGGCCTCAGGAACGCCCGACGCGTCCAGTAGGCCCGGACCGACCCCGACAGCCACACGCCCGCCGACGCCCGCGCCCACCGCACCACCGGCCCCGTCGCCCCGTCCTCAGGGCACGCAGGAGCGTTTCGGAGGCTGCAGCGGCACGGGTCCGGTGAACTTCGCACAGTCGCCCATGCGACCAGAAGACATCCTGCACATGCTCCCCTACGGGATGCTCGCGGGCGCTCACGTGACGCCCATTGACCACATGTACTTCGAGCCGCTTGACCGCTCGCTCGGGCGCGACGCCTACGAGGTGCGCGCCGTCCAGGACGGTGTGATCTACAGCATGCAGCCGCGGGACATCAACGTAGACACCGGCCAGGCCAGGCAACGTGAGTGGCGCATGGACATCGCGCACACCTGCACGTTCACAAGCTACTTCGACCTCCTCACGTCGCTAGACCCGGCGCTGGAGACAGAGTGGAACAAGACCCAGGGCGGCCGGACCGGCCGGTGGGTCGGCATCCCGGTCAAGGCCGGGCAGCTTGTTGGGCGCATCGGCGCGCAGACGCTCGACTTCGGCGCGTACGACTATGAGGTCACGCTCCCCGGGTTCGTCGTGCCGTCTCACTACACCGAGCCGTGGAAAGTACACACGGTCGACCCCTTCCCCTTCTTCCCTGAGGGCGTCCGCGACGGGCTCCTCAAGAAGATGCTCCGGCAGGCCGCGCCGCGCGCCGGGAAGATCGACCACGATGTGGACGGCAGGCTCGCCGGCAACTGGTTCCAGGTCGGCACGAACGGCTACGGAGGTCTCGACCAGAGCAAGTACTGGGATGGGCACCTCGCGCTGGTACCTGACGGTCTGGACCCCACGCAGTGGCGCTTCTCTACCGGCAACTTCGGGGGCAGTGCCCGCCAGTTCGGCATCAAAGGTAACGCGCCAGACCCGCGGGCAGTCGGGCCCGCCACGGGAATGGTGAAGTACGAGCTCACTTACACCGACTACTACGCCACAAA
Source organism: uncultured Thermoflexus sp. (assembly GCA_964456315.1). Classification (GTDB taxonomy): domain Bacteria; phylum Chloroflexota; class Dehalococcoidia; order Lucifugimonadales; family Lucifugimonadaceae; genus SHXW01. The sequence goes on along the minus strand of CAYWBD010000388.1, from coordinate 10,276 downwards.
CGACCCGTCCCGCCACGGCCTTGGCCCCGGCGGCCTCCGGCCCGGCGACCTGGTCGCCTCCCGCAACACGGAACAGGTCCTGGGCGTCGCCATCATTCAGGTGACCGGGCCCCGCAGCCTCAGGTGCGAGGTCTTCCCCGGCGAGACGGCAGCCGAGGTGGCAGGGTTCACAGATGCCGCCAGGAACTACGAACGCTAGTGTCCCGTCTCCGAGGTCCTGAACCCATTCCTTCATTCCCTCTCCCCTTGCGGGAGACGGGTGCCCACCGGAGGTGGGCGCGGGTGAGGGGTCAATTAGGAGCTCCATATCGGAGACGGGACACTAGCCCGATATGCCGGGGTGGGCCTGGGCCTGCGCGGGCAACGGCAGTGCTACTCGCTGACCGTCCGCCGTGCCGGTAGAAACGAGAAGGGGAGTGGCTCCGTTGACATGGCCGCTGGAACGGGCGTCATCCCGAGCGGAGCGAGGGATCTGGGGTGGCGTTGTGGCACGAACTCAACGGTGCCCAGCCCCGGATTCTTCGGCCCACCGGGCCTCGGAATGACGGGCATGGCATGAAGTCCACAGAGCGAAGGGGAGTCCAACGACAGCACGGCGACTAGAGGTCATCCAGAAGTCGTGCTGCTGACCTCAGAACCAGGTCCTGAAACAAGTTCAGGACGAAATATGCTGGATGACCTCCAGCTTTCTCTAGCAGGGGAGGACCACCATCAACTACACACCACTGACCATCGAACAGGCCCGCGCCAGGTATATGAAAGTGCTCTCTGCGTCGCGCAGTCCCAGGTCCGAGGCCGAAAAGGCTGCGGCCAGGGGAAACCTGGCCCTGGCCAGCCGCGTGCTGAGGTTGGCGCAGCAGGCTTCAAGAGTGAGCCAGTCCAACGCCACCAAAGGAAACTTGCCTGCTCGCCGCTGGGGCGACTGGAGTGGCATCCCGTAGCCGCCGGCCGACCCCACCCACGCCCGCCTGGTCCGCCGGTTCTAGCATAGCTACGTGGATCCGCGATTGACGCCATGCCCCCACCCCAGACCGTCACCTCGGCTCCTCCCCGGCTCGGGATTACGAACCCGGAGCGTTCACCTCGGAATTACCGGCAGGGTGACACGTGACGGCCGGGCCGCATCGTGGAACACGGTCTGGTGGGCGACGCGGCGGGCGGTATCAAAGCCGACGCGGCCTCCGGTGTTGAGGTTGCGGTCGTAGCGAGGGAAGTTGCTGGATGAGATTTCTACTCGAATGCGGTGGCCGGCCTTGAAGAGGTTCGATGTCGCCCACATGTCGATCTTGAACTCATAGGGTGTGCCGGGCGTCATAAGTTCGGGCTTGAACGAGGGGTCGTAGAGCGCGTCGTATGGGCCTGTGCCATTTTTCAGGTCGCCGGTCGTCCAGCCCGCGGCAGCGGCCCTGAACCGCGCCCGGCAGATGCCGTCAGTGAGCAGTATGGCCCGCCCGTCGGGGTGGAGATCGATCAGCGCGGCCGTGAAGTCAGTGTCAGTGGCCGACGACTCTGCAAAGATGGTAGCCGTGACCGGGCCGGTGACTTCCAGGTCCCGATCGAGCGGCGCCGATGTGAACAGCAGGACATCGCCTCGCTTCTCGACCTCGCGGCGGTCTTTGGGGCCGCCGAAGTCCTTCATCTGGTACGACCCGCCCCAGGTGGGCGCAGGGTCGTCCGGGTCATAGCGGAAACGGTCCGGCTGCTCGTCGCCCGTCGAGCGCGCCTCTGAAAGCCGCCCGTGCTGCCGCTCGCCCTCGAGCGCGTCCGGCCCGCGCCCGGCATGCAGGTAGAACTCTTTCCAGCGGGTGCGCGCCAGCGGCCACTCGTTCTCGGACCGCCACCTGTTCTCGCCCATGACGAACAGCCTGATCGGCGGCCCCTCGTCCATGCCGTTCTTGACCCCTTTCAGGCGGGCGTCGTACCAGCGTAGGTGCTCCTGCACGATGTCCAGCCATGCTTCGCGCCCGAACGACACATCGTCGAACTCGCCGTTTGGCCCGAGCTGGAACGCGGCCTGCGGCCTGCCCCACGGCGCGACCTGGTGGCTCCACGGTCCGATCAGTATTTTCGTCTGCCGCCGTGCATCCGCTGACCGTGCCTGCGCGCGCCAGCCGTTGAAGACCTTGAGCGTCTCGTTCATGAGCGAGTCGTACCAGCCGGTCATGAAGTAGGCGGGGGCGTCAACCTGCCCGTAGCGCTGTCGCAGCGAGTAGTTCGACCACCATTTGTCGTACGCCTCGTGCTCGACCACGCCTCTGAAGTAGGGGCAGTCTCCGACGCCGTCCCAGGCGCTGACCAGGGGCAGGCTCTGCCAGACTGTCTGCATGTCAAGCTGGGCGAGGGCCTCGGTCTGCATGGTGCGGCCCATCATGTTGGCGAAGAACGCTGTGTTGGCCCAGGCGATCGCGCCATCGCAGCGGTGGTGCCCGTAGTTGTCCTGCTGCGAGGCGATGGGCACGAGCGCCTTGAGGTGCTTTGACCCGCTCGGCGCGGCGCAGGTCTGCGTGCAGCCCGGGTAAGACACGCCGAACGTGGCGACCTGGCCGTCGCACCACGGCTGGCTGGCGACCCACTCATGGGTGTCGACGCCGTCATTGACCTCGCAGACGTAGGGGTCCCACACGCCGTCCGAGTCGTGCCGGCCGCGGCAGTCCTGCAACACGACGGCATAGCCAGCCTGCACGAACCCGGCGGCCCAGCGGAGGTAGCGCGGGTCCTTATTGTGGTAGATGGTCCGCAGCAGGAGCGCGGGGTAGCGTTGTCCCCTCTCCCCATGCGGGAGAGGGTCAGGGTGAGGGGTGATGAGCACTCCCTCTCCCTTGAAGGGAGAGGGTCGGGGTGAGGGTGATCCCGCCGCCGCTCCCTCTTCCTTGAAGGGAGAGGGTCGGGGTGAGGGCGATGACGGGTTCGGCAAGTACACGTCAGCGGACAGGTTCACCCCGTCCCGCATGGGTGTCTTCTGGCAGAGCATGAGACGGAAGGGCTGACTGGCCGCCGAGTCCACCACGCTGCATAGCGCTCCTTCTGGATCTAGATGACGCAAGATAGAATCAACCTGACCCGTCATCCCTGACCTACACCGAGGGCGCCCATGAACACCGAGGAGCGCATCGTAGCTGACCCGCGCGTCATGGTGGGACAGCCTGTAATCAAGGGCACGCGCATCACAGTCGAGTTCGTCCTGGGGCTACTGGCAGAGGGATGGACCACCTCACGCATCCTCAGGTCTTACCCTCACATCGAGAAGGCCGATGTCCTTGCTTGTCTGGACTACGCCCGCCAGAGGGTTTCGGAAGATCAGGTATTTCCACTTGAGGGCGCCCGTACGGATTGAGGCTGCGCGCCGACGAGAACGTGCCTCGGCCACTGATTGCCGCGCTGCGCAAGTCCGGTCACGATGTGATTTGGGTGGCGGACAGTTCGCCCGTTGGCCCGGCGGATGCGGGCTTCTCCCCATCCCCTCCCCATTGACGGGCGATGACCAGAACCTCGTCGCGGACTCTTTGATCGGGCGTCTGCCCAGAAAATAGGGAGGAAGCAACGTCCAAGTCCGTCACGACATTGAAGCGATAAAACATCGGCTCCGTTTTACCGAGCAAGCCCACGCTCTTTCAAGGCGGTAAGCACAGCAAAACCAACGCCCACCGCAATGGCCGATTCTAACCGTGACTGTTGCTCGTCCTGCTGCGTCATTCGTTCGTAATACTTGGCGAGTTCTGGTGTTAGGGCGGGCGTGACGCGCTTGCCGTCGTCAGAGTTCAGAAAGTCAAGCAACTTCTGTTTTTGCTTATGCTCTCCGTGAAAACCAGCAAGAAAAGCCAACGCAATCCGTTGCACAACGGGATCATTCGCCGGGTTGTTCAGGTCAGTTGGTTTCACCATCTCATACTCCTCATCTGGAAAATGACCGTAATTCCCGCTCTGCGTCTTGATTGCCTCAATCTACGAGTTGGGCATCGCGCCGTCTCTTTCGGCAGAAACGTCCAATGCCCAGAAAGTATAGTGCATCATGGACTTTTTCGGCAAAGCTCTACCGAGGGGGGGGGTAATTCAGAGCAGCTTCTAGCGGTCGAGATCCTCCAGCACCGCCTGCGCGGCATTGTGGCCGGGCGCACCGGTGACCTCGCCCCCCGGATGCGTGCCTGCGCCGCACAGGTAGAGGCCCTTGACCGGCGTCCTGTACGAAGACCAACCGGGCAGAGGCCGGTTTGCGAGGAGCTGCTGGGGAAGCAGGTCGAGGTGGCGGATGTTGCCGTCGGTCATGCCGACCCGCGCCTCGATGTCCTCGGGCGTGACCAGGTCCCACTCCTCGATGCAGTCCCTGATGTCCGGGGCGTAGGGCTGCAGCGCAGACAAGATACCTTCTGCGACCTCGGCGCGGGCATCAGCCCACCGGCGTCCCCGGAGGTGCGGCGGCTCGAATGTGACCCAGACCGACATCACATGCTGGCCCGGCGGCGCCAGCGTGTTGTCCAGCAGCGTCGGTATCTGGACCTGCATCAGCGGGTGGCGCGTCGGCACGCCGCCCTGAGCGTCGCGCCAGCTGGCCAGGAAGTTGTCCAAACTGGGGTTGATCCGGACCATGGGCGGCAGCCGGGTCTCGTAGCCGGGGCCCAGGTAGCGTGAGAAATCGGGCAGGCGTTTCAGGACGGCGTGGAGCTTCAGCGACGCCGACCGCGTCTTGAGCCTGCGTACCGACGCGACGAAGCCCGGCGGCAAGTCGCCATCTACGACGAGCCTGAGGAACGTGGTCTTGGGGTCTGCGTTGGAGAGGACCACCGGCGCGTCCATGGCCTCGCCACTGGTGAGCCGCACCCCGCGCACCGAGCCGTCCCGGACGACCACATGCTCGACCTCAGCCCCGGTACGGACCTGCACGCCCATAGCCGCCGCCGACCTGGCCATCGCCTGCGTAACGCCGCCCATGCCGCCTCGCACGATGCCGTAGTTCTCGTGCGGCGTGAGCAGGCTGACCTTGAAGTAGGCCTGCGCCAGCGCGCTGCCCGGCGCATCGATGGCCCCGTAGTCACCCGTGCCCACGGCGGCGGCGCGGACGGCGTCAGTCTCGAACATCGAGTCTGCGATGTCCTTCACCGGCACGGTGAGCAGCGTCTCCAACACCTGCTCGTCCGCCGTCCCACGGACGTCCGCCATTAGCTGCCCCAGGGTCGGCGGTGGAAGCAGGAAATAGCGCTTCAGCAGCCCGGCCGCCTGCCGCCAGAACGCCACCCACTGCGGGTAGGCGCGGGCGTCGTGCCCCGAGATGCGTGCGATCTCGTCCGCGGTGCGTGCGTCGTCGTGCCATGAAAAGAAATGCGAGCCGTCGGGGAAGGGGAAGAGCGCCGCCGGCTCGAGGGGGAGCACCTCGAAGCCGTGGGCGTGCAGGTCAAGGTCGGCGATTACCTGCTCGTGCAGCATGTGGCAGATGTACGCGCACGTCCCGATGCGGCGGCCCGGAAAGACCTCCTCCGTGACGCACGCGCCTCCCACGATGTCCCGCCGTTCCAGGACGATCACACTGCGCCCGGCCCGCGCCAGGTAGTTGGCCGCGACCAGGCCGTTGTGGCCCGCGCCTATGACGATGCAGTCCGCGCTGTCGCTCAATGGCGAGTCGCCCGGTTCACATCCATGTCGGTGTACGCCTCCCCGTGTCGCGCAGCACCGCCCTCGGTCCCTGGCAGCGCAAAAATGATCATCGCGGCTTGACCTTTCACGCGAAGCGAACCGGGCCCAGCCGGGCAGACTCTATCCGAGGGGCAGCGCGGTCGCAACGGCAAGGGTGCTCATGTACGCTGTCGCCCGGCTATCGTCCGGGCACCGACCGGCCGGAGCCCAGTCTTGCCACTGACCGGCGCCTCCGGTCACCCGCCACCGCATCTGGGAGTCTTCGCATGCCAATGAAGGTCGCCGTCACGACACGCGCCGAGCCGTCCAAAGCCACCTACGAGGCACTCAGAAACGCCGGGCTGGAGGTGGTCTGGAAGGCCTGCGCCACCGAAGACGAGATGATCGCCCTGACCAGAGACGCCGACGGCCTGATGGCGACCAATATCCCGGCGACGACTCGCAAGGTGCTGGCCGCCTGCCCGAAGCTCAAAGTCGTGAGCCGCAACGGCGTTGGCGTCGACTCCGTGGACCTCGATGCGGCCACCGACCTCGGCGTCTGCGTCTGCAACATACCCGGCGTGAACACCACCGAGGTCGCGGACCACACGGTCGCCCTCCTGCTGTCCATCACCCGCAAGGTGCGGGAGCTTGACGCCGGTGTGCACGCGGGCCACTGGGAGGCCAGGATGGCCGACCTGGACAAGTACCGCGCCCAGCTGACGCGCATCGCAGGCAACACCGTCGGCATCATTGGCCTGGGCAACATTGGCCGCGCGGTGGCGACACGGTTGCGCGGCTTCGGGCCGGCGCGGATCATCGCCTACGACCCCTACGTCCCCCAGACGGCGGCTGACCTCTACGGCGTGCAGGTCGTCGACCTCGATACGCTCCTGCGTGAGTCAGACTTCGTCACCATCCACACGCCGTCGACTGCAGAAACGCGCAAGATCATGAACCGCGAGACGTTCAAGAAGATGAAGCGGACAGCGATCTTCATCAACTGCGCACGCGGCACGCTGGTGGACGAACCCGGGCTCTACGAGGCGCTCAGCCAGGGCTGGATCGCCGGCGCGGCAATAGACGTTACTGAGAAGGAGCCTCTGCCCTCAGAGAGCCCGCTTCTGAAACTGACGAACCTGACCATCACGCCGCACTTCGCAGGGACTTCGCCGGTGTCCGGTGCTGCTTCGGCGCAGCGCTGGCCGGAGAACGTCATCCGGGTCCTGACCGGCAAGTACCCGCACGGCCTGGCCAACCCGGACGTCCTCAAGCGCATCGCCGTGCTGCGGGCCAATGGCCGCTCACGCTGGGACGGCGTGCCTGACCTGCCAGCTGGCCGCGGGTTCTGACGGTCCGGCCATGGTCCCTAAGCGGCCACCGCATCAGGCTGAGGGCAGGTACGCAGGCTTCCGCCAAAGGGTAGGCGCTGCCCCGCCCTGTGCACCAGCCGGACGGAATGGGTCGACCGGTTCACCTAACAGCGCCGAGACAATCCTGCGGCCGGCCTGGCCGTCACCGTAAGGGTTTACGGACCGCGCCATCTCTGCATGGGCGGCCGGGTCATCCATCAACCTGGACGCCTCTCGCAGGATTGTCTCGCGCCTGGTACCGACAATGCGGACCGTCCCCGCTTCCACCGCCTCAGGACGCTCGGTAACTTCCCTCAGAACGAGCACTGGCACGCCGAAGCTAGGAGCTTCTTCCTGGATCCCGCCCGAGTCCGTGAGCACGAGGTGGGCAAGCCTCATGACGTGAATCATCGAGAAGTACTCTAGGGGCGCGGTCAGCACGACGTTTGGCACGTCGCCAAGCACTCGTCGCACAGTCGACTGAACATTGGGGTTCAGGTGCACGGGGAAAACGAACCGCGCGCTGTCCCGGTACTTGTGGGCGAGGTCACGGACGGCCTCGCAGATGCCTTCTAGCGGTTTGCCAAGGTTTTCCCGCCGGTGGGCGGTGACGACAACCAGGCGCCTGCGCTTGGACTGGTCCGGTGCGACGCCGGCAAGCCAGTCCACCGCCGCCGGCGCGGGCAGGGACGCGACCTGCTGGGCCGCATCGATTACGGGGTTCCCTGTCACCAGGACGTGTTCGTCGGGAACTCGTTCGCTGAGCAGGTTCCGACGGGATGTCTCTGTCGGCGCGAAATGGAGGTCTGCGATGACGCTCGCTATCCGGCGGTTCATCTCTTCGGGGAACGGCTGCCACTTGTCGTAAGTCCGCAGCCCCGCTTCAACGTGCGCAACGGCGATCCGCTCATGGGCCGCCGCGAGCGCCGCCGCCGCCACGGTGGTGGTGTCGCCCTGCACGACCACCCAGTCCGGGCGCACTTCCCTTAGGACGCCGGGGAGCTTGGCGAGCACAGCCGAGGCCACGCCGGATGGGGTCTGGTTCTCCTTCATCACAGCCAGGTCAAAGTCCGGCTTGATACCAAACCCTGTGAGGATCCCGTCAAGCATCTCCCTGTGTTGTCCGGTCACACAGACGACCGACGCCACCCCGCTGGCATTGCGCCGTCCGAGCTCGCGCAGCACCGGCGCAAGCTTGATGGCTTCCGGCCGGGTGCCAAAGACCGACAGCACTTTCATGCGAACACAGTTTGCCCCCGGTCTATCGTACTGACGGCGGCCAGGGAAGTGCCACAGCAAGTCCCGGCGGATAATCGGGCCTCCGCTCAGCGTGGGGCCGTTTTGGACGTCGTGATCCCCACGAAGGCTGCCTGCCGCTGCTCCTGAGCCGACGTGGCGCAGCAGTGGGCAGCGGGTTGGCTACCGCCCCGGCGCCAGGCCGTGGAGTCTCCGCATTGCTTCGTGGTGCGAGACGCCCTGGGCGCGCAGGCGGGCGTACTCCACCTCGTCAATGCCATCGCGCTTCAGGAAGCCACGTATGTCGTACCGGCCGGGGGTCTCGACGGGGAGGGTGCCCTCTTTGATCATTAGCTCCAGCGGAGAGCCCCTCTCAGTCAACGGCAGGCGGATTACCTGGTGGCGACGTGCTGACTCGTACATCGCCATCATTACCTCGAGTGTCACCCGGGCATTGCGCCCGGACCCACGGTGCTCGGGGCCACCCTCGATCCAACGGAGCAGCTCGCGCACCTGAGCGCTGTTCGTTGAGCCGCCGATGGCCTGTGCGCCTTCAGCGGCCCCCAGGGGCACATCCGCCCAGCCCCGGCTTTCGGCATTGAAGATCCGGACCTGCATCTCCTCCACCCAGAGCATCCCGGCGTCGCCGCGGACCATGAACTTGCCGGCGTCGTAGCCCTCCCAGTAGAGGTCGGACTGGACCTGGAACTGCACGTTGCCCTCGAAGTGCGCGAGCCCGATGCACGAGTCCTCAATCGGCGTATCCCGTTCGTGGCGGTCTGTGCGACGCTCGACTGCGCCTATGACCCAGACCGGCCAGGGGTCACCGAGCACAAACCGTGCTCCGTCGATCGCGTGCGTGCCCCAGTTCAACAGGCCCTCGGCGACCCGGATCTCGACATTCTGGGGCCTGCCGATCGCGCCTTGCTTCACGAGGTCGCGAGCCTTTTCCCAGCCGGGGGTGAAGCGGCGTTGGTGGCTGATCACCAGCTTCACGCCGTTGGCGTCGCAGGCTTCGAGCATGGCGTCCGCCTCCGCCAGTGACGTCGCCATGGGCTTCTCGCAGATGATGCCTTTCACGCCAAGTTTTGCGACAGCGACCGTGACTGGCGCGTGCAGCCTGTGCCAAACACACACGCTGACGATGTCCGGCCGGGCCTTGCGGACCATCTCCTCGACTCTTTCATACGCCAGCTCGATCCCATACTGGCGCATATAGGTGTCGCGGGCGCCCTTCACAGGGTCGGAGCAGGCGATCACCTTGACGTCGTCCATGCGGCCGTAGCCTTCCATGTGGGCCTCGCCGATCGAGCCGCAGCCGGCGATGGCCGCGGTGTATGACTTTCCGGGCATGAGATACCTCCGTGGTGGTCTGCCCACCTGGCGGGCAGCGGCGTTCACTCACAGGACCAAAGAAAGCTGCAAAAATGGTGCCGGGGGAGGGACTTGAACCCTCAATCCCTTTCGGGCGCGGGGTTTAAGCCCGCTGCGTTTGCCATTTCGCCACCCCGGCCCGGAAGTTGCTCTCCACGAGCCAATTATCAGCCACCGGCCGCCGTGGGGTTGCCGTCCCCACCCGGAACTCTACTGTGCTTGTATGATCGCGTCGCTACGGGACACTAGGAGGGACACGATGATCGTCGTGCGTTTCAAGGTGCAGTGCAAGCTGGCGAAGGCCGCGCAGGCGATGGCCGCTTTCCGCGAGGTCGTAGTCGCCAGCCGGCCTCTTGGCGGAGTCGTCAGTTTCGACATCGGCCGGGACATCGTAGACCCCAACTCCTTCGTGGCCACAGAGGTGTTCGTGGACCGCGCGGCCCTCGACCGTCAGGAGTCGTTGCCCGCCACTAAGAAGGCGATCGGCCTGCTGGAGCAGTTGGTCGCGGCCCCGCCCGAAGCAACTATCTTTCATGTCTCCTCCTCCGAGCCATGGGTATGACCCCGCCTCGGTGCCGACAGGAGGGCCGCGTTGGCTGAGGCCTCGCGCGCCGGCCTGGGCGAGCCCGCTATCGGCATCATCGGTGGCACGGGGCTGTACAACATCGCAGGCTTCAGCGGCGCACAGTGGGTGGACGTCGAGTCGGCGT
>CAYWBD010000387.1:0-2383 GCA_964456315.1 uncultured Thermoflexus sp. | reverse complement strand
CCGTCGAGGACGGCGTCGCGCTCCTGGAGACCGACGACTTCGCGGCCGCGGGCAAAATGGCCGACTGGAAGAAACGGCAGGTCTCCGGCCAGAAGGTCTACTTCGTCCTCAACCGCCAGATCAACCCCACAAACATCTGCGTGCTGTCGTGCAAGTTCTGCGATTTTGCCAAGAAACCCGGCGACCCGGACGCCTACGAGATGACCATGGAACAGGTGCTCGGCCACGTGGACGATGAAATCAGAGAGGTCCACATCGTCGGCGGGCACCACCCGACATGGCCGTTCGAGTTCTACGAAGACATGGTCCGCGCCATCCGCCAGAAAAACCCACGCGTCCAGATCAAGGCTTTCACGGCGTCGGAGATCGACTACTTCTGGAGGCGCTGGAAGGTGACGCCGGAAGAGTCGCTGACGCGCCTCAAAGCTGCGGGACTGGACTCCATGCCCGGCGGCGGCGCCGAGGTGTTCTCAGACCGCATCCACAAGCTCCTGCTCCCCGGCAAGGCCAACGCCACTCGTTGGGCAGAGGTGCACATGACCGCACACCGCCTGGGCATAAAGTCCAACTGCACACTCCTCTACGGGCACATCGAGACGCTTGAAGAGCGCATCGTCCACCTGGCGAAGCTGCGGGAGGTCCAGGACCAGACAGGCGGGTTCCTGGCGTTCATCCCGCTCGAGTACCAGGTCGGCCACACCAAACTCCGGCCCCGCCACACTCCTCCCATGGACGACCTGAAGATGCTCGCTGCGTCCCGCCTGATGCTCGACAACATCCCCTACATAAAGAGCTACTGGGTGATGCTGGGGGAGGCGACGGCGTCGGTCGGCCTGAACTTCGGGGCAAACGATATGGACGGCACGATCGGCAAAGAGCGCATCGCCCACGCCGCGCTGGCGGCATCGCCGGCCGGGCTGGCCCGCGACCGCATGGTCTGGCTGATCCGGGAGGCGGGCCGCTTGCCAGTAGAGCGAGACGCGCTCTACAACGAGATCAAGGTGTACGCGAATTGACCCCTGGCATCGCTGGCGCCCCAGCCCGCAGGCTCCGGGTTGGCCGCATGCCGTACCTGAACTCCGAAGTGTTCTACCGGACACTCCCAACCGCGGAGTTCGACCTGGTCGACCTCCCGCCCCGGGCCATGGCCGCGGCAGTCGAGCGCGGAGACCTGGATGCCGGGCCGCTCCCGCTCGCCGAGGTGTTCAGGCTGGGCGAGCTGCTGCGAACGGTTGGCGACTTCTGTGTTGCCACCGGGGAGCGGGCCAACAGCGTGCACCTGCTCTCCCGGGTCGCGGTCGGAGCACTGTCCGGCAAGACCGTCGCGGTGACGCCGCACACCGCGACGTCCGTGCAGCTCCTGCGAGTGCTGTTCGCCGACCACTGGCACGTCTCGCCCGCACGGTATGTTGAGCCTGGCGACCCTCACGACGCACGGCTCACCATCGGCGATGAGGCGCTCAGGCTCCGCCATGACCACCCCGGCTACCCTTTCATCTACGACCTCGGCGAAGAGTGGCGCCGCCTGACCGGTCTGCCGTTTGTGTTCGCGGTCTGGGCCATCCGTGCCGACGCCGGCGTCAGCGCACGGTCGCAGCTGGAGACCGCCCTGGCACGCAGCCTCGCGGCCGGCCTTGCCCGACTTGAATCCATCGCGCAGGAGCGCGCGACAAGCCACATGACCGCCAGCGACGTCGTCGAGTACATCCGCAGCTTTATCTACCACCTCGGCCCCGAAGAGCGCCGCGCGGTCGCCGAGTTCAAGGCCAGGCTGGGCAAGCTCCCGGAATGGCGGCCGGGCGTGCCCACGCCGGCGCAGACAGGAGCCTGAGATGCTGACCCGGATTAGAGAAAAGGTCGAAGCAGGGGAACGCATCAGCCCGGAAGAGGGGCTGTTCCTGCTCTCCGAGGCGGACCTGCTCGACCTGGCGCCCCTCGCCATGGTCGTGCGCTGGCGGCACAACCCGCTGCCTCGGGTGACCTTCGTCGTCGACACCAACCTGAACTACACCAACATCTGCGACGCCTACTGCTCGTTCTGCGCGTTCTACCGCACGGACGCCTCAGACCCGTCCGCATACACCTACACCGTCCCGCAGATCATGGAAAAGGTCGGGCGTTCTGCCGAAAAAGGCGTCACAACGGTGCTTATGCAGGGAGGGCTGAACAGCGACCTCCCGTTCAGCTACTACGTGGAAATGGTGCGCGAGACCAGGCGGCTCTACCCGCACGTGACGGCGCACTACTGGTCGGCGCCCGAAATCATGAAGATGTCCCAGGTCTCCGGGAAACCCGTGCATGACGTGCTCCAGGCCCTCTGGGACGCCGGCCAGCGGACCATGCCCGGCGGCGGCTCTGAAATCCTCTCCAACCGGGTCAAGGC
>CAYWBD010000386.1:0-6424 GCA_964456315.1 uncultured Thermoflexus sp. | reverse complement strand
GGCGGCATCACGCTGGCCCACAACGTGCGGACCCGGGAGGAGGTGGACGCTGTCATCGCACTGGCAGTCAAGGCGGGCGCACGGCTCCTAAAGCCGGCCCAGGACGTCTTCTGGGGAGGATATTCGGGCTACTTCGCGGACCCCGACGGCCACCCCTGGGAGGTCGCCTGGAACCCGCACTCCCCGCTGCGGGCCGACGGTAGCCTGGGGCTTGCACCGTGATCAGCTCACGACAGTGCACTCAGGCAGCGCCCGGCGCATCAATACGGTCACTTGTGTGAGGCGGCTGCTCATATGAACAGGGTAGTGCTGGTGCAGGCCAGGCCCGGCAACGCGCAAGAACGGGCAGAGGCGCTGCGGCGGGCCGGGTTCGTGGTGGACGTGTACGTCGCCTCGGAGGATGCCGGGACGGGGCTGCTGAAGTGGCTCACAGTCGTCCCTGACGCGTTCCTCATAGACCTGGAGAGATCGCCGTCGGTGGGCAGGGCGAAGGGCATGTGGCTGCGCAACAGGAGGGACACGAGGCGCATCCCGCTGGTCTTCGCCGGGGGTGATCCTGCCAAGATCGACGAAGTGCGCGGGTACCTGCCGGACGCCATGTTCACGTCCTGGGACCAGGCGGCGGCGCAGCTACGCCAGGCGATCGCCACCCCGCTGCGAGACCCCGTCGTGCCAGACCCCATGGCGCCCTACAAAGGGGCGTCGCTGGCAAAGAAGCTTGGGGTCCGGACCGGGACAACGGTCCGGCTGATCGGGGCGCCGGCGGGCTTCGAGGGCACGCTGGGCCCACTGCCTCCGGGGGCCACGGTCACCAGGTCAGGTCGCGGGCGGGCAGACCTGGCGCTGTTGTTCATCGGCTCGATGGCAGAGCTGCGAAAGAAGTTCGCCGCCGCCGGTGAGGTCACAGCCGGACGCCCGGTGTGGCTTGTGTGGCCCAAGCAGGCGTCAGGGCAGAAGAATGACGTGACGCAAGCCTCCGCGCGCAAGTACGCGATGGCCAGTGGCTGGGTCGACTATAAAGTTGCGTCGATCGACGACACTTGGACGGGGCTCGCCGTCACGCGCCGCGCAGCGCCGAAAGCCAGCCCGGCGTCGGGCGGGGCGGGCTGACAGCCACCCCCACCCCGACCGCCGACGGGGCCCCTCGACAAGCTCGGGGCGAGCGGGGCCAGGTCGCACGCTGGGTTCCTGCTTGCGCAGGAATGACGGCGGGTGCGGGCCTGACGGGGGGCGGGAATGACGGCAGGGGCGCGCTGCGCCGGCGCAACTGTGCTGGCCCCAGGCGCGTGTGTTGACAACCGCCCATTGACAGGGCTATCGTTGCAACTTCTCAGAGTGTGTCTACCCCTGCCTGCCGAGCTCTGATTCCCATCAACTAACCTCACACCGCTCTAAGCCCGCGTGCCAGAAGGCTTCGCGGGCTAGGGTGTTTTGCGTTCTGTGATTACGGTCAACAGCGTCCAGCGGTCCTACAACAGGGGGAAAAATGGTCATCGCCGAATCCCGCCGCGGCCTCGCTCAGGCGTCCGAGCACAAGAATTTCCACACCGTCCGGAACGTCGTTGACGTCCCCAACCTCGTCCAGGTCCAGCTCAACTCGTTTGACTGGCTGAAGTCTGAGGGCCTGAAGGAGCTTTTCGAGGAGATCTCCCCGATAGAGGACTTCTCGGGCGGCCGCTTTGAGCTGCACTTCAAGGACCACGAGGTGCGCGCCCCCAAGCACACCGAGCGCGAGTGCCGCCAGCGCGAGATCACGTTCTCGGCGCCGCTGTACGTGACCGTGCAGCTGGTCATCAAGTCCACGGGCGAGGTCAAGGAGCAGACGCTCTTCTTCGGGGACCTGCCGATGATGAGCCCGCAGGGCACGTTCATCATCAACGGCGCAGAGCGCGTCGTCGTGTCACAGCTTGTCCGTTCGCCGGGCGCCTACTTCACAGTTGAGACCGACCCCGGCACGGGACGCCCGCTGTGCATGGCCAAGCTGATCCCGTACCGCGGCGCATGGGTGGAACTGGAGACCTCCAACCGGGACCTCCTATCGGTAAAGGTGGACCGCAAACGCAAGGCGCCCATCAGCACCATGCTGCGCGCGCTGGGCTTTGAAAAAGACGAGGACATCCTGGACCTCTTCCGGGACGTCGACACTGACGAGAACCACCAATACGTGGCGTCGACGCTGGCCCGGGACTCTGCGGTGAAGACGCAGGAAGACGCCTTGCTTGAGTTCTACCGCCGCCTGCGCCCCGGTGAGCCGCCCAGCGTGGAGAACGCGCGCACTCTGGTGGACAACCTGTTTTTCAACGCCCGCAAATACGACCTGGGCCGCGTCGGCCGCTACAAGCTGAACCGCCGCCTGGGCCTGGACGTGAACAACAAAGTGCGCACGCTGTCCAAGGAAGACATCGTCGCCCTGATCCGCCGGATGATCAACATCAACAACGGCCTGGCCAAGGGCGACGACATCGACCACCTCGGCAACCGCCGGGTGCGTGCCGTAGGCGAGCTCATCCAGAACCAGCTGCGCGTCGGCCTGCTGCGCATGGAGCGCGTCGTCAAGGAGCGCATGACCACGCAGATAGACCCCGCCGCCACGACGCCTGCCGCGCTGATCAACATCAGGCCGGTGGTCGCCGCAGTGCGGGAGTTCTTCGGTGGGTCGCAGCTCTCCCAGTTCATGGACCAGACCAACCCGCTGGCGGAGCTCACCCACAAACGGCGTCTGTCTGCCCTGGGCCCCGGCGGCCTCTCCAGGGAGCGCGCCGGGTTCGACGTGCGTGACGTCCACCACTCCCACTACGGCCGCATCTGCCCGATCGAGACCCCCGAAGGCCCGAACATCGGCCTGCTGGGCTCGCTCTCCACGTACGCCCGCATCAACGAGTACGGCTTCATCGAGACGCCGTACCGCAAGGTCTTGAACACGATGTCCAGCGACAACCCTGACATCGTGGGGCGCATACCGCTGGAAGACATCGTTGAGAAGAAGAAAATCATCGCGCCCGCCGGGAAGCCGCTCGCCAAGCGCCTCGCCGAGGAGGTCAACGCCCTCCCCAAGCGCAAGGTGAACGTCCAGCCGTACGTGTCCCCCGATGAGGCCGAGATCATGTTCCTCTCCGCGGACGAGGAGGAGCAGTACATCATCGGACAGGCGACAACGCCGATGGACCCGAAAGGCCAGATAACTTCGGACATGGTCGAGGTGCGCTCCGGCGAGAGCTTCGCCTCCGAGCCGCCTGACCGCGTCCAGCTTATGGACGTCTCGCCGATGCAGGTGGTGAGCGTGTCTACCGCGCTCATCCCGTTCTTGGAGCATGATGACGCCAACCGTGCGCTCATGGGCTCAAACATGCAGCGCCAGGCCGTGCCGCTGCTCAAGCCGGAGTCCCCTCTTGTGGGCACCGGCATGGAAGGGCGCGTGGCGCTCGACAGCGGGCAGGTCATCGTCTCGCTGCAAGACGGTGTGGTCGTAACGGCCACCGGCCCGCTCGTCCAGGTCATGGATGAGAAGGGCCAGGTGCACGACTACCACCTGACCAAGTTTGTGCGGTCAAACCAGGGGACGTGCATCAACCAGCACCCGGTGGTGCGCAAGGGCGACCGGGTCAAGCCGGGCAGCCCGCTGGCGGACAGCTCCTCCACGCAGGACGGGGAGCTGGCGCTGGGCCAGAACCTGATCGTGGGGTTCATGAGCTGGGAAGGCTATAACTACGAGGACGCCATCATCCTGAGCGAGAACCTCGTCCGCGACGACCGTTTCACGTCCATCCACATAGAAAAGTACGAGGCGGAGGCGCGGGAGACCAAGCTCGGGCCAGAAGAGATCACCCGGGACATCCCCAACGTTGGCGAAGAAAGCTTGCGGGACCTCGACGAGACCGGGATCATCCGGATCGGCGCGTCGGTAGGGCCAGGCGACATCCTGGTCGGCAAGATCACGCCGAAGGGCGAGACCGAGCTGACGGCCGAAGAAAAGCTCCTGCGCGCCATCTTCGGTGAAAAGGCCCGGGACGTAAAAGACACCTCGCTGCGTGTGCCGCACGGCCAGCACGGCAAGGTGACCGACGTGCGCGTGCTGACCAAGGAGACCGGAGACGAGCTCCCGCCCGGCGTGCTGCGCATGGTCCGCGTCTGGATCGCGCAGACTCGCAAGATCACTGAGGGCGACAAGATGGCCGGCCGGCACGGGAACAAGGGCGTCATTGCCAGGGTGCTCCCGCAAGAGGACATGCCGTTCCTGCCCGACGGGACGCCCCTGGACATCATCCTCAACCCCATCGGCGTGCCTTCCCGCATGAACCTCGGGCAGGTGCTGGAGACCCACCTCGGGTGGGCGGCGCGCGGCCTTGGGTTCCACGCCCGCACGCCCGTCTTCGACAGCGCCACGGATGTAGTGATCGAAGACCACCTGGCGCGCAGGTGGCTTGTCGAGACCGCCGGGGCCCTCAACACCTACGACCTGGACAACCAGTTCATCGACTGGGAGAAGGTTGACTCGTGGCTGTCCGAGCGCGGCTACGAACGGGAGCGGCTGTGGTCGGACGCGGCGTCCAACCACGGGCTGGCCCGCGAGGCGTGCCTGCGTATCTGGTTTGCCGAGACCGTTGGGGTCAAGGTCGACGGCCTGAAACCCGCGGAGCTGTTCGCCGAGGCCCTTAAGTTGGCCCGTGAGAAGAACGTTTCCGCGCCAGTGTTTGGCAAGAGCAAGCTGCTCGACGGCCGCACGGGCGAGGAGTTCGACCAGCCGATCACGGTCGGCAACATATACATGATGAAGCTGGTCCACCTGGTCGAGGACAAGATCCACGCCCGCTCGACAGGCCCCTACTCCCTCATCACGCAGCAGCCCCTGGGCGGCAAGGCCCAGTTCGGCGGCCAGCGCTTCGGTGAGATGGAGGTGTGGGCGCTGGAGGCCTACTCAGCCGCCTACACCCTCCAGGAAATGCTGACCATCAAGTCAGACGACGTGGTAGGCCGGGTCAAGACCTACGAAGCCATCGTGAAGGGCGAAGAGGTCATCCAGCCCGGCGTACCGGAGTCGTTCCACGTCCTGCTCAAGGAGCTGCAGGGCCTGGGGCTATCGGTGGAGCTCCTGAACCAGGAGGGCAGCCAGTTCGCGACGGCAGACGCCGCGCCGAGCCTGCCGCTGTCCTGGGACGACTTCTCTGACCTACCGGGCGGCGATGGCGAGGACGCCCCTGCCGCAGCCGACGCTGAGGCAGAGCCCGGCGCAGCCCCGGCAGAGGAGGGCTTCGAGTCCGCCCCCGAAATAGAAGAGGCAGGCCCGGACGACCAGTCTCTCCAGGAGCTTGCCGAGATCGAAGACAAGGTGGCCGGCGGGGACGAAGAAGAAGACGCCTGAGCTCCCTTTGACTGAAGGGCGGCGGACAGCGCGCAGCAGCGCCGTCCCCGCCCACGACTCCATGCCCCGGCCGCGCGGCGGCCGGGCTTCCCAATAAGACCAGCAGGCCCTCCGGGGCCGCTGCCAACAGGGGGACAAGGCACATGGCACAGGCAGGCCTTGAGTTCAACGCAATCCGCATCTCGCTGGCTTCTCCGGAGCAGGTCCGCGCCTGGTCGTACGGCGAGGTGACCAAGCCGGAGACCATCAACTACCGCACGTTGCGCCCGGAAAAAGACGGCCTCTTCGACGAGCGCATCTTCGGTCCGACCAAGGACTGGGAGTGCTACTGCGGCAAGTACAAGAAGATCCGCTACAAGGGCGTCATCTGCGACCGCTGCGGCGTCGAGGTGGCACGTGCCAAGGTGCGCCGGGAGCGCATGGGCCACATCAAGCTGGCCGCGCCCGTGGCGCACATATGGTTCTCCAAGGGCACGCCGTCGCGCCTGGGCCTCCTGTTGGACCTTTCTCCGCGCAACCTGGAGCGGGTGCTCTACTTTGCGCAGTACGTCGTCACGAGCGTGGACGAGGAGGCCCGCAGGCGCGCCGCCGAGAGCCTCACGGGCTACTTGAACCTGGAGCTGAAGCGCCTGGAAGAGGCAGACGGCGCACCCGAACCGGCGCCGGCAGAGGACTCTGTCGCCGCACCCGCGGGCGAGGAAGAGGAAGCGCCGCTGACGCTTGACCAGAAGAAGACCGCGGTCGAAAAGGACGTCGCGGCCAAGCTCGCCGAGCTGGAGAGCATCAAGGTCCGGGACCTGCTCACAGAATCGCGCTTCCGGGAGCTGCGGGACCGCTTCGGTGAGGTGTTCAAGGCCGGCATGGGCGCGGAGTCTGTGCTTGAAGTGCTGCGCAAGACCTCGCTTGACGACCTCCGTGTCGAGCTGCAGGACGAGGTGCGGGACACCTCTGGCCAGCGCCGCAAGAAGGCCATCAAGCGCCTGCGCGTCGTCGAGTCGTTCCGCAAGTCCGGCAACAAGCCCGAGTGGATGGTCCTCACCATCCTCCCGGTGCTCCCGCCTGAGC
>CAYWBD010000385.1:0-8136 GCA_964456315.1 uncultured Thermoflexus sp. | reverse complement strand
TCTGGTACGGCACTCTCCCGGAGAGTATGCCCGGCCGGATAGTGGAAAGGACAGTAGATCCCATGTCCATCGGCATCATGCAGGAGATCAGGGACCGCCTCACAAGTGGTGAGTCCAGCGGCGAGGTCATTGCCCAAGGGTTCGCGCCGCCCACGGTCTACAAAGTCCAGCGGCAGATGAGGCGGCGGGATGAAGACGGCGCCGGACGCGCAGCAGCGCTGGCCCAAACTGCCCCTGGCGTGAGCGTGCCCGCAAGACGGATCGAGGAACTGGAAGAGCAGGTCTCGGCGCTCGAAGAGGAGGTCGACTCCATGTCGGAGGACGCCGCCGAACTCGCCAAGACACGGGGAGAACTCGTCAA
Organism: uncultured Thermoflexus sp.; assembly: GCA_964456315.1. Lineage (GTDB taxonomy): Bacteria > Chloroflexota > Dehalococcoidia > Lucifugimonadales > Lucifugimonadaceae > SHXW01. The sequence goes on along the minus strand of CAYWBD010000385.1, from coordinate 7,775 downwards.
GGCAGAAACGAAGCTGAAAGATCTTGAGGCCGATTGGGACGAAGTGTGCCGGCGGGTTATTGCGCTGGAGTCCAAGGCGCACGCGGCGGTCCAGACGGCGAATGCACTCGTGCTCGAAGCCCAGGAGGCGGGCCGACTGCGCCAAAAGATGATGGAGCTGGAAGGCGACCTCCGCCGCGCCAGTAACGGCCAGGCTGAGATGCGCCAGTCAGCATCTCAATGGCAGCAGAAGTACGAAGGTGAGCAGACCGCCCACGCAGAGGCTGAGCGGCAATGGCAACTGTGGCACGCCACCACCCAGCAGCTCAAGCGCGACAACCAAGCACTAACCGAGACAGTCGCCGAGCTGGCACCGCTCCGGGTATGGGTTGGCCACCCCTGCAAGGTCTGCAAGAGTCCGTTGCGCGGGGTCGTGTCACAGGAAGCTGCGGCGAGGCTCATGCAGGACTTCGGTCACACCGCCTGCCTGAACAAGGACTCCGGCCCTGAACTCACCGGGCTCGCTCTCGGCGCAGCTGCCATTTGGGGGCTTTCACAGCTTGGCAAGCGCGCCTAGTTACTCGGGATTCTCACCGTCAGCGTGTTTGTTAAATTGTGAATGCCCGAGCCTCCCCCGTCGAGGGGGAGGGGACTTCAGGACTGCTTCTAGTTCGGTGGGGCCAGGTAAGGGAAGCTGGTGGAGAACACGGAGTCGTTCGCCACGCAGTCAGTCGGGATTGCGCCGCCGCTGATGATGCCGAGCTCGGCGTCGATCACGTCGTCGGCCAGCCTGCGGCCGTTCAGGAATCCGGCAGCCGAGGCTGTGTCGAACGTGAGGATGTCCGGGAGCAGGATGTCGGCCAGGGCGTTGGACGTGGCCGGGCTGTTCCCGAGCGCCATCAGCGTCGCCACGACCTCGTCCCGGAAGTCCCGCTGGTCATTCTGGGGCTTGCCGAGGTTGAAGCCGTCTTTCATGCCCGACGGGATGAACACGGTGTTGATTGCGGGCCGGGCCATGCGGTCAATCTGCTTACCGTTCAGTACGGTGCGTGCCCAGACGCCGATCATCGTGTCGGCCGTGCCCCCGTTGTCATCGCCGTCGTCATCATCACCGTCATCGTCACCTTCGCCCAGCAAAGCTGCGCTGGGCACTTCGACCACGATGGCGCTGACGTTCAGGCCCTTGAAGAAGTTCGTGCCGACGCCGCCCGGGCAGAAGGCCAGCCCGGCGCGGAAGGCAGCGAGGTCGAAGAAGAACGGGTCGTCGTAAGTGGTGACCTGCGCTTTTCCGCCTTCGTCGAGACGGATGACCTGGCCGGTCTTGCCCTCGCCTTCTATGTCATCGTCTCCTTCTATGTGAACCTTCTGCACGCCCGCTCCGTTGGGCTTGCCGAACTTCGCCTTGATCTTCTGGTCCGGCTTCGCATCGCCGTCGCTGTCGATCAGGAACTCGTAGCTGGCCGAGGGGTGGAGAGTCGTCGGGCTCAAGACACCGGCCACAGGGTTGACAGTCATGATGAGCACCGTGTTGCGTGGGTTGGCCGGCGACTGGAAGGCGTAGACGTCGTTGATGTCCAGACGGCCGTCCTTCTGCACCGCGGGCGCATCAAGGTGATCTGCTGCCTTGCCCGGCGACCCTGGCAGCGCGAACACCACGGCGGCTGAGGCCGCCACGAGCACAAGCGCCGCCAGGCCCAGCCGGGCAAGCGTAGATTTTCGGGGCATCTCGTCTCCTCCTTGCTACGGTCGGCAGACAGGGGCCAACCTTCCAAGCGCGCTCAGGTGGCGCCGCACAGGATGCGGTTCAAAGAGCCGTCTGGATCACCCGGATGCCCCGCCTCAGGCGACCTGGTGATAAATGGACCTGGTCCGGTCGACAGTCTGGCGCAAGGCGTTGGCTCTTACAGCGCCGGGCTACGAAAGGCACTGTCGCTGCCGGTTTGCCGTTACGGCGGTGCGACACGTATCATCCGCTGCTCAAATGAAGAATCGGTTTATACCCGCTGCTTTCTCGGTGTTCGTCCTGTTGTCCGTCGCCGGTGTGTTGCTGATCGGGTGGGATGCTGAAGCGGCTGGGGCGATTCAGGTGGGCGCGAGCGCAGACGACGCGTACCACGACCCGGACTCGTGGCCCGGATACTCCTCCACCGACCCGGGCAATGGCGTAGTGTCGGGCAACCCTGGCGGCGCCGGGCAGGCGACTTGGGGCGGCTGGCGCTGGGCGGTGGCTATCCCCTCAGGCGCCACGGTGACCGAGGCCTACGTGGAACTGACACAGCGGGGTTGGGGCGCCACATTCACGACACTGCTGACGCTCGAACGCGATCCCGCTGCCCCGGGGTTCGCCGCGACATCAACTCCGTATCACCGTTGGTCCAACAAGACCGCTTTCCAGGCCTCCTGGTCATGGCCAAGGTCCGTGCCAGGCGCGGCAATCAAGACGCCGTCGCTGGCAGCCGGCGTCCAGGAGTTGGTCAACACGTTCGGCGGCATCAGTTCCCTGGTGTTGATCGAGAACGGGGCTGGCGTGCAGCCTTCTCTGTACCACAGCTGGGAGAGTTTCGAGTCGAACCCGGCTGCGGCCGCAAGGCTGTACGTTTCGTTTACCACCGGGGCTGGGTCCCAGGCACCGACGGCCACGGCGACTCCGACCCGGACTCCGACGCCGGTGCCTGCGGCCACGGCGACTCCGACCCGGACTCCCACCCCTCCTCCGGCCGGCACCCTGCCGCTCCTGGGCCGGTGGAACGACCCGGCGGGCGCCAAAGACCTGGGCGTGGCCGGTGAGGGTAATTACGCCTATCTCGGCCACCACCAGAACGCCCAGGGTGTAGACATCATTGACATCTCAAACCCGGCATCGCCTGTCCGCGTCGGGATCTTGGGCGCGGGGTCCATCCCCGCCGGTGACATAGAGGTCAGGAACGGCATCCTCTACATCGCCACATATCTGAATGGCTTTGGGACTTACATCGCAGACGTCAGCAACCCTGCAAGCCCGAAGGTGCTTGCCCGCATCACGACTCCGTCTTTGTCCCATAATCTCCACCTGGATTGGCCGTACCTCTACATCGCCGACAACGTCACTCCTGCAAAGGTCCATGCGTTCAACGTCAGCAGCCCTGCCAGCCCTGTGCTGGTGAGGACGATCAACGTCCCCGGCCACCAGGTCCACGACATCTCGACCAGGAACGGACGGCTCTTCGTCTCGACCTGGACGACGCTGGTCATAGTGGATGTCTCCAACCTGACGGGCGGGGCGCCTGTCCTCGGCACTCTGACTGTCCCCAACAGCGCCAACTGGCCGTCCGGGGACGGCCGCTATTTGTACTTGACGTATGAGGCCCTGAACTGCGCGAGAGGAGAGTCCGGCCCGCTTACGGTCGTAGACGTGTCCAGCCCGGCGAGCCCGCGTATCGTGAAGACGCTCCACCCGGCCGCGCTCGGGTTCGGCCAGAACGGCTCTTATTTCCCGTACGTCCGCGGGAACAGGCTCTATGTCACGTGGCAGGGGGCGGGTCTGAAACGGTTTGACATCACAGACCCGGCGAACCCGGTGCTGGACGGGCAGTTTGACACCACCCTCGGTACGGGTGGCAACTGCGTCGCGGACGGCGCGGTCGGCCTGGTGCCTGGCGCTAGCGGGATACTCGTCAGCGACTGGGACAATGGCCTGTTCGTGCTTAGCGCGCCGTAGGACCGGTCAGGCCCACAGTCCCCCGCCAGCGCTGACCATGAAGCTGATTCAGCTGGGAGGCGCCGGAGTCAATGGCGCCCTCAGTTCAACGCGGAGGCACGGAGGCGCTCCGGGCCGTTCGTCCTGAGCCTGTCGAAGGACGAAGCCGGACTCGATCAGACACGGGGCCATGTTCGCCCTTCGACAGGCTCAGGGCGAACAGTGATGGGCGGCCGCGCCTTGCCAGGTTAGAGGCTTGCGCGGGTCGTCCCGGTTGGCGCGGGTAGCCTTGGTTGGCGTGGGGAGAAGGGAGATTCCGCGCAGCGCTACGCGCCCTCCTGGGGCTGGCCCTCGCTCTCGGGGGGCCCGAACTCGTTGTTCGACCACACGCCCAGGTCGCGTCCCTGGTGGACGTGCACGACAAACTCGTCCCGCTCGATGCCAACAGCGTCTATCAGGTCCTCGTCGATAGTCGTAATCAGCTCCTGCACCGCCTCCTGCGTGATCCGTTCGCTGACGATCAGGGTGGCGTGCACCATCGTGGGCGTGTAGTGCAGGTCGAGGCGGCCTGCCGGGTTGCCGTCCTCAAGCACCGTATAGCACTCCGAGTTCGGGGTGCGGCATTCACGCTCGAAGTAGTAAGAAGCCATGGGAAGGGTGCCTCCGAGATCCGTGTGAGCCCGTCCCGCCGGGCCGGGTGTCATCCGCTGTCGTCCGCTAGAGCCCAGAGGGGCGCCGTGCGCCTACCGAGAGGCCGACAGGGCCAGTATCAGCCTCCCCAATTGTCTGCGCACAAGCCGCTGAACGTAATCAGTGCCGCCACCTATGTCCTGACCTGCCCGTCGCCGCGGACGACCCACTTGTAAGTTGTGATCTCCCGCAGGCCCATTGGACCGCGGGCGTGAAACTTGTTGGTGCTGATCGCAACCTCGGCGCCCAGGCCGAACTCCCCGCCGTCGTTGAAGCGAGTCGAGGCGTTTGCGAAAACCGCCGCGGCGTCCACTTCGGTGAGGAAGCGCTCAGCGGCGGCCTGGTCCTCGGTGATGATGGCCTCTGAGTGTCCGGTGCCGCACCGGGCGATGTGGACGGTCGCCTCTTCGAAGGAGTCAACGACCTTTACAGAGGCGACGAGCGACAGGAACTCCTGGCCGAAATCGTCGGGAGAAGCTGCAATGATCTTGCCGTTGCCCGGCGATTCTGGATTCCCGGCGCTCGGGGACCCAGGATTCCCGCTTGCGCGGGAATGACGGGTAGTGGCGGGCATGACGCGCGTCTTCCGATCAGACCTGCTGCCTTTCGTAGCCGCACCCCGGAGCAGGGTAAGGGACTCCGGGTCGCAGCGCATCTCGACGCCAGCGGCGCCGAAATCCGCCGCCAGTGCCGGCAGGAAGCGCCCCGCTACAGCCGAGTGCACGATAACCGTGTCGAGCGCGTTGCAAACCGTCGGCCGGGACACCTTGGCGTCATGGACGATGCGCAGCGCCTTGTCCAGGTCTGCGGCCGCGTCAACGTAGGTGTGGCAGACGCCCACGCCGCCGGTGATGGCCGGCATCTTTGCCTCACGCGCAACCATGTGCACCAGCTCTGCCCCGCCCCGCGGGATCATGAGGTCTATCCAGTCCTTCATCTGCAGCATTTCTTGCACCAGAGCGCGGTCCGTTGACGCCACGAACTGCACGGCGTCGGCGGGCAGGCCCGAGGCCGCAACGGCGTCACGTGTGATCGCGGCCAGCGCGGTGTTCGTGTTCAGGGCCTCTTTGCCGCCGCGCAACATGACGGCGTTCCCGGCCTTCAGGCACAGGGCGGCGATATCCACCGTCACGTTGGGACGGCTTTCGTAAATTACCCCGATCACGCCCAGCGGCACGCGCCTGCGCTCCAGGCTCAGGCCGTTGGGCAGGAGGCGGTGTTCGATAACCTCGCCGACGGGGTCCGGAAGCAGCACGATGTCCCGCACCGCCCTGGCCATGGCTGCCAGCCGCGGCGGGTCAAGCAGCAGGCGGTCGGCCACGTGGGCGTCGAGCCCGGCTTTCTTCGCGGCTGTCAGGTCTTTCCGGTTGGCCGCCAGGACTTCGCCCTGCCGTTCTTCGAGCGCTGCGGCTAGCGCGCTCAACGCGCCGTTCCGCGCGGCTGTCGATGAGACCGCGAGCGCGCGGCTGGCAAAGCGTGCTGCTTTTGCCTGCGCGTGAAGGGCGTCGATGCTTGCCGTCATGTCATCAATGGTAATCCGGAGAGCGCGGGACGGAGCGGACATTCGCGGCTAAACTACGTAAAGATTGTACGTGCAAGGAGTTCAGATATGCCCGGTCAGACGATGCAGGCGATCCGATACCACGACTACGGCGGCCCCGAGAAGCTGGTCCTGGAGACCGCCCCCTGGCCGGTGCCGAAGGCGGGTGAGGTGCTCGTCCGCGTCCGCGCCGCGGGTGTCAACCCGGTTGACTGGAAGTTCCGCCGCGGGAACATGAAGGCCATGATGCCGCTCCAGTTCCCGCAAGTGCCCGGGTTCGACGTCGCGGGCACGGTCGAGGCGCTGGGCGAAGGCGTGACAGGGCTGAAGGTCGGAGACGCCGTCTACGGGCGCGGAAGCGGGACGTACGCCGAATACGCCATCGCGCCAGCGGCGCAGCTTGCTCCCAAGCCCGCCAAGTTATCTTTCGAAGAGGCTGGCGGGGTCAACATCGCCGCCGTCACCGCATGGTGCGGGCTGTTCGACTCCGCTGGCCTTCAGGCCGGGCAACACGTGCTCATCTCCGGCGCGGCGGGCGGGGTGGGCCACGTCGCGGTGCAACTGGCGAAGTGGAAGGGCGCGCACGTGACTGGCACGGCGTCTTCGGGCAACGTCGAGTACGTCAAGTCGCTCGGCGCTGAGAAGGTCCTCGACTACGCCACGACCAAGCCAGCCAGCCTGGGCCGCACCATGGACGCCGTGTTCGACACTGTCGGAGGCGGGGCGCAGGGGCCGCTGTGGGACGCCCTTAAGCCGGGCGGCGTGTTCGTCACCATCGCAGGCAGGATTTCTGACGACGACGCCAAGAAGCACGACGCCCGGACCGCGCCCGTGTCAGCGAAGACGACTACCGACCTCCTTGTCAAGATCGCCGGGCTGATCGACACGGGGAAGGTAAAGGTCCACATCGCCCGCGTGCTGTCCCTGGCCGACGCTGCAAAGGCGCACACCCTGAGCGAGACCGGCCACGGCCGCGGCAAGATCGTGCTGAAAGTCGGGTGAGCACCCAGGGCGTCACGACCATGAGGGTGGGTCCCGCCGGAAAACCCGCAGGAGCGCCAACTGGCGACGGCGTGATGCCCGCCATATTCCTGGCGCACGGCGCGCCGTTCATCAAGGGCGACGGCGGCCAGCTGCTGTCGCTTGACTCGTTTGACTTCACCGGGCACGGGCCTGCCACGCCCACGACGCCGCAGGGGCTCTCGGGACTGTTCGCGGACCTGAGCCGCTGGGCGAAAGACCTCCCAAGGCCGAAGTCGGTGCTGATGCTGTCGGCGCACTGGGAGGCCCGGCCGCTGACCATCGGCGCCACGGCCACTGTGCCGCTGGTGTACGACTTCTACGGCTTCCCGGAGCAGTTCTACGAGGTCGAGTACGCCGCCCCCGGCGCGCCAGAGCTGGCCCGTCGGGTGCGGGAGCTGGTCGGCCAGATGCAGCCGGTCGCCGAGGCGCCAGAGCGCGGCCTCGACCACGGGGCCTATGTGCCGATGGCGGCGATGTACCCCGACGCCGACGTGCCTGTGCTCCAGGTGTCGCTGCCGACGCAGGACCCGGCCGCGCTGTTTGCGCTGGGCCGGGCGCTGGCGCCGCTGCGCGACGAGGGCGTGCTGATCGTGGGCAGCGGGTTCCTGACGCACAACCTGCGCACGATGGACCGCCGCCCGGACGCGCCGACGCCGTCGTGGGCCGCCGAGTTCGATGCGTGGTCGGCAGATGTGCTGGGCGGTCGGGACGTGGACGGCTTGATCGCCTACCGGGAGCGTGCGCCCGGCGTGCGCCAGGCGCTGCCGACGCACGAGCACTTCATCCCGGCCATCGTGGCCCTGGGCGCGGCGATAGACCGGCCCGGCGAGACCACGTTCCCGGTGACCGGGTTCATGATGGGCTCCC
>CAYWBD010000384.1:0-2359 GCA_964456315.1 uncultured Thermoflexus sp. | reverse complement strand
TGGGCCTCAACCCCGCCGCGCGCCTCAGTCTCGGGGTGGACGCTGCCCGCGGTAAAACATACGACCTGGCCTCGCAGATCGCGCAGGCCCGTCTCTCAGAGCAGGCCAACGGGTATGTGTCTATCCCTGACCGGGACGGGGCGATTACTCCCGCCCCGCTCCCGGCTCTCACCGACAGCACGCAGGGCGCAGGGGGCCAGTCGTGAAGCGCAGACGCACAACCCGTCTCGACGGCCAGCAACTCGCCCTGCAGCTGGCAGTGTGGCGTCCTGGCGGCACGTCATTCCACCGGCCGACCTGTCGCTGGGCGCATCCCGACTTCACGCAGGGCACGTTCGTGGACGCCTGCGAGTTTCGACTTGCCCCGTGTCTATGGCGCTCGTGCTGGCCGGAGCTTGCCCCGCCTTCGGTCGTAGTCCGGACCGTCATGGGCATCATCCGCGACGGCATGGTGCCCGTGGGCGCGGATGTTCAGGCCGCCCTAGACCAGCCCCGCGAGAGCGAGTTGCCGTGGTAGTCGCAACAGCACCCTTCGACACGGGCCGCTACCTGCGCGACCGCGCCGCGTTCAGGCGTGAGCAGGTCGTCCTACCGTCTGGCCGTCTGTATGGCGATGTTGAGGAAGGCTGGCAGCGCGAGAACGTCTGGGAGCCGTGGGACTCGGGGCGCTTCAACCTGGTCTACGTGGAGGCTGGCAGGGGCCACGGCAAGTCCACGCTCGCTGCGATGGCCGCTATCGAATGGTGCCTATTCGAGGCCCCCGCCGAGGTCGTGATCGTCGCGGGTGACGCTGACCAGGCGGGCATCATCCTCACGATCATGGCGCGGATCATCGCCGCAAACGCGTACTTTGCCGCGACGTTTGAAGTCCAGCGCGACCGCGTGACTGTCCCGGCGACAGGTACGACGTGCCGGGTGTTGAGCAGCGACGCCTTGACTAACTTCGGACTCGGCGGCGTGGCGCAGACGTTTGTTGCGATCTGCGATGAGTTGTGGGTCTGGCAGAGGCCCGAGCTCTGGGAAGCCATCATCAGCAGCACCGGCAAGGTGAAGCGGTGGCGCGTCCTGGTCCTATCGAACGCGGGCATCCTCGGCCAGTCCACGGTGGCGTGGAAGCTGCGCGAGACGGCCCGGAGCGGCGTTGACCCTGAAATGCACTTCTGGCGCGCCGATGGGCCGGTCGCTTCATGGGTTACACCCGCGTGGGTAGACCAGCAGCGGCGGTTGCTGATGCCGGGCGCGTTCCGTCGGCTGATCTTGAATGAGTGGACAGAGGCGGCGAGTGAGTTCATCACACCCGAGGAGTGGGACGTACTGGTCGCGCCGTTGCGGGCACCGTGGCCGGATGTTCGGGGCGGCGTGGTGGTGGGCCTGGACGCTAGCCGGAGCGCCAAGCGCGGCGCTGACACGACGGCGGCGGTAGCACTCCGGCGTGATGGTCAGCAGACCGTGCTGGTCGCGCACCGCATCTGGGAGCCGAAGGGTGAGTCCGGGGACATAGACCTGCGGACGACGGTGTTGCCGTTCCTGCTGGAGTTACGCACGAAGTACGGTCAGGTCCAATGCCATTACGACCCCTACAACATGTCCACATTGGCGCAGATGGGCCGCGAGAGTGGCCTGCTGATGGTGGAGACGCCGCAGACGTTGCCGCGTCAGGCCGAGTTCACTCAGGCGCTCCTGGACGCGATCAGGGCGAGGGCGCTGATCGTGTACCCGTGCCCTGACCTTAGACAGCACGTCCTGAACGCCACGTTGATTGAGACGGCTCGGGGCGTGCGGCTGGCGAAAGAGAAGTCCAGCGCAAAGGTGGACGGCGCGGTGGCGTTGGCAATGGCTGTGCACGCGCTCACGTCAGGCGGGGCGGGCATGGCGCACCGCACCTTAGAGGTGATGACCAAGATGCTCGACCTCGCGCTGGGTCCCGTTGACCCTGAACCTGCTGGTCAGCCCTATGACGCAGCGGTGCAAAGCCTGCTCCGTGGCAGTGGTAGACGTTAGCAATCGCCGCGCCCGAGATGGCGACGGCTGGAAAGGAAGCGACAGGATGACTACGGCGACACGAGAACGACTACCGCAGACGATGGCCGAGCTAGACGACGCGAGGGGCAAGTTGGCCCACGAGCTTGCTGAGGCAGTCGGGAAGGCCGAGAAGGCCGCGCAGGCCGCGGCCATTGCTGCCGGGCTGGGCAACTTGGGCGAGGCCGAGCGCCATCAGCGGGCGCAAGAGAAGGCCGAGGTTGATTTAGATCGGCTGCGAGAGCGGGAGCGCCAGTACGACGCACAGAGGACCCGGCTCCTGGCGGTGCAAAAGGCGGTTCAAGAGGCGCAACTCCTCAAGCGCGCCGAGGCGCTCCGG
>CAYWBD010000383.1:0-3447 GCA_964456315.1 uncultured Thermoflexus sp. | reverse complement strand
GACGCTGGGCCGGGCCGCAAGCACGATCAGGTCTGAGCGCTGGAGCCCGCCCAGGAGCGCGTCCATGTTCCGGAACCCCGACGGTACCGGCGCGTGCGCCGCGTCCTCGGCGGCGAGGGGGCCCGGCGCCTCCAGGTACGGCTCCAGAGCCTCGCGTATGGGGATGAAGTCTTTGCTTTGCGTGCCAGCGCGGATGGAGAAGAGCAGGTCTTCTGCCCGGCCCAGGGCCCGGTCGACATCCGGGTCGTCGTTGAACCCGATGTCGGCGATGTTCCCGGCCGCGTCGATGAGCCGCCGCATTGTTGCCGTGCGGTGGACAATTCGCCCGTAGTGCTCAATGTGGACAGAGGTCGGCACCACCGACACGACATGGCTCAGGTAGGCGTGCCCGCCGGCATCCTCCAGCACGCCACGGCGTTCAAGCTCGTGCGCCACGGTGACGTGGTTTATGGCGTCGCTGCGGTCCAGCAGCGCCAGGCACGCCTCGTAGCACATCTTGTTGCGCTCACGGTAGAAATCGGCAGCGCGCAAGAACCCGGATATGCGGGTGACCGCCTCGCCATCTACAAGGAGGGAGCCAACGACGGACTCCTCTGCCTGGATGTCGTGTGGGGGCAGACGTTCGGCCTGGACCAAGGGGGTGACTCTCGCAAGCATGTCCGCTCCTCCCCGACGCGCCGGGCTAAGAGCGGAATGGTAAGAACAGGTGTGCTGAATCTGCCAACGGAGTTGGCACGACCCGGCGTCAGCTCACAGGCGGCTGTACGGCATCGTCTGACCAGGAGCGGTCCATCTAGACGGCCGGGGAACTTCCGGGGGAATCGTCAGGGTCTGCTAGACGGCACTCAAGGTCAAACAGTCAAGGAAACAGCCGATTGCCAGCGGACAACCCTGTGGACAGTAGGGGACAACCCTGTCAATTGCACCCTGCTGGTGTGGAAACGGGCGAACAACCGCGTGCGGTGCCCCGACACCTGCACCGGGCACCGGCGCCCCTCGCCAAGAGTTACTTGGCGCCGCCCTTTGGTCGTCGACCAGGTCGCCGTTCCTTGGTCGCTGGAACAGACGGAGCCTCGGTCTCCGGTGTGGCTGATGATTCCGGCCTCATGTCGGCAGCGCCGCCGCCAGAGCCGTCCGCGGCCGCCTTAGCAACCTCATCGACAAGCGACTCCGCGACCTTCGCGGCGCGCTTCGCCGACGGCGCCTCAACTGCCAGCTCACCCTCGGGCTTCACAATGACACGCACCTCGGTCTCAACGCCTTCAAACAGGCGCAGGCCGACTGTGTATGAGCCGAGTTGCCGGATGGGCGCGGCGATCCGGATGCCACGCCGGTCTATCGGCCGCCCGGTCGACGCCGAAAGCTGCGCGGCGATGGCCTGGGTCGTGACCGAGCCGAACAGCCGCCCGCTCTGACCGGCGCGCGCCAGCACTGTGACAGGCGTCCCCCTGATGCCGGCGACCAGGTTGCGCCAGTCCTCGGCCTCGCGCTTGAGCCGCTCGTCGGCGGCCTTCCGTAGCTTCTCCGACTGGCGGAGCTGCCCCACGCCGGCCAGCACCGCGATGCCGCGGGGCAGCAGGTAGTTCCGGCCAAAGCCGTTCTTGACCACCTTGACGTCCCCGGCGTGGGCCGTTGGCAGCGCGTCCTTCAAAAAGATGACCTTCATGTCTGAGTGTCCCTTGCGATGAGCCGCTACGGGCCGTGTGAATGGCGGAATGTTCCGCGGCCTCTGGTGCTCAACCTTGCGAGCCAACTGTCAATGTTACGGCAGCAGCTTCTTGGCGGCTAGCGGCCCCTTTTTGGCCGGGCAATGCCGGCGTCGAGGCACGGCATAGGTCGCGGCCGACAGGACGCGCCGACGCATCAGTCAGTAACCTGGACGCCCTCGTGTGCCCGACGGTCTTCAGGCCGGAAGCTTTGGCTAACTCGCTTCAATGCCTTATATTGCCCGACGCGTCGCGTGCCCATCCGGCCTTTGTCCGCCACGGCTGCGCTGAGGACCGGTCGCGCAACCAGTTCAGATTGTTGCATCGGAGGACCGTCCGTGCCCTACGACCCCATCGTGAAGCCACCGCTGTCACAGTTCAAGGTCAAGCCGCATATCGCCGACTGGGCGTCAGCCCGGAAGGACTTCTCCTGGTGGGACATCTACAAGGAACTTGACTGGCTCCCCGGCGGCGGGCTCAACAACGCCTACAACGCCGTCGACCGGCATGTGGCAAAAGGGTTCGGCAGCAAGCTCGCGATGATCTGGGCCGGGAAGAACGGCGAGGAGGAGCGCTACACGTTCGCCGACTTCAAGCGCGAGTCGGACAAGTTCGCCAACGTCCTGACCTCCCTGGGCGTGGAGCGCGGCGACCGCGTCTTCATCTTCCTGGACCGCATCCCGGAGCTTTACTTCGCCGCCATGGGCGCGCTGAAAGCCGGCGCCGTCATCGGCCCCTTGTTCTCGGCATTCGGCCCAGACCCGGTGCGGGACAGGGTCCAGGACTCAGGCGCCAAAGTCCTCATAACTTCGCCCGAGCTCCGCAAGCGGATCGCAGGCATCCTGCCGCAGTGCCCGGACCTCAAGCACGTCATCGTCATCAACAAGCTGGGACGCTCTAAAGAGCCCCTGGCCGGCGCCGACCTGTCGTACGAAGCCCTCATGTCGAAGGCGTCCGCCGACTTCAAGGTCGTCGCCACCAGCCAGTACGACTACGCGATCATGCACTACACCTCGGGCACGACAGGCAAGCCCAAGGGTGCCGTGCACCGCCACCAGGCAGTCATCCAGCAGTACATCACCGGCAAGTGGTGCCTGGACCTCCACCGGGACGACCTCTACTGGTGCACCGCCGACCCCGGCTGGGTCACCGGGACGTCGTACGGGATCATGGCGCCGTGGACCAACGGCGTGACCCAGCTCATCTATGAGGGCGGGTTCGGCGCAAACGCCTGGTACGACCTCATAGATAAGTACAAGGTCACAGTCTGGTACACGGCGCCGACTGCCGTGCGCCTGCTCATGCGGGCAGGCGAGAAGCCAGTGCAGGAGCACAGCCTGAAGTCGCTGCGCTTCATCGCCTCTGTTGGCGAGCCCCTTAACCCCGAGGCCGTCGTCTGGGGCAACCGCAACTTCCACCAGGCCATCCACGACAACTGGTGGCAGACGGAGACCGGCGCCATCATGTGCGCCAACTACGCCTCTATGGAGGTCAGGCCCGGCTCGATGGGCCGCCCCATACCGGGGGTGGAGATGGCGATACTGGACGACAAGTTCGATCCCATGCCGCCGGGCAAGCCCGGCATCCTGGCGGTGCGGCCGGGTTGGCCGGGGATGTTCCACACGTACTGGAAGCGGGACGACCTCTACAACTCACGGTTCAAGAAGGGCTGGTACATCACGGGCGACCAGGCCTCGATGGACGCAGACGGCTACTTCTGGTTCCAGGGACGGGCCGACGA
>CAYWBD010000382.1:0-1854 GCA_964456315.1 uncultured Thermoflexus sp. | reverse complement strand
CGAGGTGGTGCGTTACGATGACCTCGTGGTGGCCGGGAGCCTCGCAGAGGCGCGCCGCAAAGGCCAGCTGCGCCAGGAAGGCCGCGAGTACATCGTCAAGGACGGGGACGTCATCAACTTCCTGTTCTCGGTCTGATCGCTCACGCCTTCTTGACGTGCGCCTTGCGGATACCTGGTCCAGGTTGATTGGCCTTTGAACACCAAGCTGAGTCGGGCGCAGCCGAGAAGGACAGCCCGCATCCTCAGGAGAGACACATGTCGCCAGAGCTAGGACAGGTCCCCAGGCCCGAGGCCGGCGATGTCGCCGCCAAACGCAAGGCGTACGTGGCGCTGCTCGTTCCGCCGTCGCCGGGCGCGCCTGAAGGGTTCGACGAGCTCTTCCTGGCGTACTGGAAGTCCCTGGACAAGCACATCTCCGGCCTGGAGGCGAAAGCGGGGCCGGTCAAGCGCGTGCTGGTCGAAGGGGTCCCGCGTGGCGGTCAGGCCGGCCTGACCATGCTCGAGCGGTCGAACCCGGCAGCAGCGGCCATCGTGGCGACCCGCCTGCGCTCCGGCGCAGTCTTTGAGGCTCTTGAGGACGACGCACTCTTCGCCGAAGTCCTGGACTGGGGCCGCTGCCTGCAGATGGGCTTCGTGTCGAGGAAGGTCGCCGACATAGTGCAGACCCACTTCAAGAACGCCAACGCAGAGCGACAGAAGCACCTGCAGAGCCGCCTAGACTCAGCGGTGCGCCCGGGCGAGGCCGTGCTCCTGCTCACGACGAGGAACGAGTCCATCGCCGCGCCGGCCGGCATGGAAAGGTTCCTGATCTCACCGCCTGAGCTGGATGAACTAGAGCGCTGGGTGCGCCAGGTGAACGAGGCCATCCTGCGCGCCGCTGAAGAGGAGGAGGCACGCATGGCCGCAGAAGAGCAGCAAGCGCAGGGCGGAGCCCCCGGCGCTGGCCCGCTGCCCCCTGGCGCGGCCGCACCACACAGGCACGGCCCGGCCCAGCCGCCGCCCGCCGCTCCGCCTCAGAAGCCGGGTGGACTTTGGACGCCGGGCCAGCGCTAGCCGGGGCAGGCCGGCAGGCGACCCCGGGTCAGGCCTGGCAGCAGCGCGGCATAGGCCTGTACGTCCACATCCCGTTCTGCCAGACGAAGTGCCCGTACTGCGACTTCAACACGTACTCGGGCATCGAGGCGCTTGTCCCTGAGTACATGTCGGCCCTGGAGACCGAGGTCCGGATCTGGGGCAAGTTGCTGGACGCGCCGCATATACGGACCGTGTTCTTTGGCGGCGGGACGCCTTCCTACGTGCCCTCAGACGCCATCGCCAGGATCTGCGCCGCATATAGAAGTGGGTTCAAGGTCGGTCCGGGCGCCGAGGTCACGCTGGAGGCCAACCCGGGCGACGTGACCGCGCCGAAACTGTCCGGATGGCTCGAAGCTGGCATCAACCGCATCAGCATCGGCGTGCAGAGCTTCGACGATGCCCTGCTGAAACTGCTTGGCCGCAGGCATACGGCGAGGCAGGCGGAAGCGGCCGCTCGCGCCGCGCGGGCGGCGGGTTTCACGCGCTTGAGCCTGGACTTCATGTTCGGTCTGCCTCAACAGACGCTGGCGCAGTGGACCGGCTCGCTGGAACGTGCGCTCAGCCTTGGCCCGGACCACTTGTCGCTCTACGGGCTGCAGCTTGAGCACGGCACGCCGCTGGAGGCCGACGTGCGCTCTGGCCGCCTGCCTGCGCCCGACGACGACCTGGCCGCGGACATGTACCTGGCCGCCGAGGAGATGCTCGGGGCAGCGGGGTTCCGCCACTACGAGATCTCGAACTGGGCGAGGCCGGGGTACGAGTGCCGCCACAACCTGGGGT